>CAMYWC010000055.1:0-5367 GCA_947302545.1 uncultured Clostridia bacterium
CATGCGGCTCTCAAACTGGCCGCGGAACTGCGTGCCCGCGACAAGAGCGGTGAGGTCAAGAAGATGTATTTCCTTGTCGGCGAGTTTTGCCGGTACATCACCCGAGGCTATGCGAAGCGCAAGGCCTTCGGCAATGGCCGTCTTACCTACGCCGGGTTCACCTATAAGACAGGGATTGTTCTTTGAACGGCGGCAGAGTATCTGGACCGCTCTCGCGATCTCCTGATCGCGGCCGATGATGCGGTCGAGTTTGCCGTCGGCCGCCTTCTCGGTGAGGTCTGTACAGTAAGTGCCGAGATAGCGGCGCTTTTTCTTGTCGCCCTTCTTGCCGCGCTTGCCCTTACTGCTCTTGCAGTCGCATTCCTTACCGCTCTCGGCGTCATTAGTCTCCTCCCCGACCTCCGGCGCGTCGGGATTACCGAAGCCGCCGAGGGCGCCGAAGAGACTGCCGAGGTCGGGCATGGCGGGAGAGCCGCCCGACTCAAAGTCGTCAGCATCGTCATTAAAGCCCATCATCGATGAGAACTGTTCTGAGATGGAATCTATGTCTTCGGGCTTTATGCCCATCTTGTCCATCATCTGTTTTACGGGACCTATGTCGAGCTCCATCGCACATTTAATGCAGTAGCCCACGGGCTCACCCTGAGGCGCGCCTTCCGGTCCGTCAATCTTGGAAACAAACACTACCGCGGGGTTTTGTTTGCATCTGGAACACAGCATTTGCTTCATAAGTTGGTTTTCCTTTCCTTAACCCTCTTCACAATGTCCGGTATGTAAGAGAACAGTGCGATGAAGGTGGTTATTGCCGTAATAACAACAAGCACCATAAGGAGCCATGACGGCAATACGAAGAATTTCGACAGTGCACCGAATACGGGCGCGAACATCATCAGAATTCCCATGACAACATAGAATGTGACGGTCGCAACCTTACCGTAAATGATGGCTGCCTGCGGTACGATATCCATAGAGAGCAGAACGAAGCTGCCTATTATCATCGCGAGTTCCTTCAGGATGAAGAGCAGGAATACATATGAGAACATACGCAGAGCCTTGTCCTCAGACTGGCGGAATTCATTGAAATAAACAACCGTTATCGCTATCTGCGTGAGTTTGTCAGCCGCGGGGTCGAGAAGTTTTCCGAGTTTGCTTATCTGGTTGAAATGACGCGCAATCTTACCGTCAAAAGCATCGGAAAGACCCGAAATCAGAATAATGATTACCGCAATGAGATATCTCTTTGTGACAAAGAAATATACGAAAAACGGTACGAGAATAATACGGATAAGTGAGAGAAGGTTCGGGATTGTCTTTGCATCCTTACCCATATCCTCAAACTGGGCTCTCAGGGTATCCATACTTGCGAGTTTACTCATCAGGTGCCTCCTACTTGCATCTTTTAATTTCACCGGTGGTGTAAAGATAAGTTCTGTTGCCTATGCTATAGACTGCGATGGCCGTATTATCGGCATCGTATTTTTTATATGTGCCTCCGTTTGTCTTGAGGACCAGGACCTGGTTCTCAAGAAGTACGGAAATATGACCTTTGTAAATTCCGAGAGACTTTATCACAGACTCGAACTTCTTCTCACATGTTTTGGAGAGATTCGGCGAGAAGCAGTACAGTTTCTCGTTGTTCGTGCTGCCGTGCTCGGAGAGAGCGAGGACAGTGTAGCCGTCCTCGGAGAACGCGAAGTTCGAGAGAGCGGACGAGCCGTACTCCATATCCTCCTTGTTCTTGAGTCCCTTGATAAAGGAGATCCTGTCATCTCCCACGGCTACGACGTTATCGTTCTTGCCGAAGTGAACGGCGAGCATGGCCGTACCGAAGTACTCAAACTCGGCCTTAGGCTCAGAGTAGTCGAAGTCAAATATTACGACTTTCGAGTAGATTTCACCGTCACGGGCGCCCACGACGCACACAGCGGCATACTTGCCGTTATCGGAGAGGTCGACAGATGTAATCGTGTCCTGTGCGCAGTTCCAGCCGAACACTGTTTTCTTATAGTTCGTGCTGTAGACGGTGAGTTTTGACGTACAGTCATTCGAGAAGGTCGCGAGGGCGATGTTTCCCTTCGCCCCTATTGCCGCGGTTATGATCTTCTCGTCATCGGGCGTCTCGCCCGTAAAGAGCGTGTCGGTTCTGTTCTCGACACGGAAACGGTTGCCGTTTCTGTTGTAGACCACGGCCTTGCTTCCGCGTGTCGCGAAAGCTGGCTGTGAGAATGTGTGCGAGGAGCGCTTTATCTCATTCGCCGTGGAGTCCAGCGACACGGTGTCCTGACTCGTCAGGATATAGAGGTCGCCGTTTAGTACAGTCATACCGCGCACCGAGCTGGAATTGATCTTGTAGGGATAACCCGAGCCGGGATTCATTCCCGAGAAGGAGCTGCGCAAACTGTCGTTAATGTCTGTTACGGTGGCGATGTTGAGGCGCTCGGCGGCCATCAGGAACAACACGACAACAACTATGACGGCCACTGCCACTCTGAGCGCGACAGACATGCCGTGCGTCATCTGAAATTTACGCTTTTTCTTCGCCAAATGCCTCACCTCCGTAGAAGACTTCGTTTAAGTAGAGGCCGCATGCCGGAGCTGTTTTTCCGGCCGCCGACCTGTCCCTCTTTTCGATGATTGAGGGAATTGCGTCAGGAGCAATCTTCCCCTCGTTGATAAAGAGCAGGGTTCCGACCATGATGCGGACCATGTTGTAGAGGAAGCCGTCACCCGTAACGGAGAATGTGACAAGGTCACCGTCACGCGTCACCGAGGCCTCATATACGGTCCGTGTCAGATCCTCAAGTTCGGACTTTGCGCCGCAGAAACTTGAAAAGTCGTGAGTACCGACAAAGTCCTGTGCGGCTCTGTTTAACATATCCGCGTCAATGTGCGGTTTGTAATGCAGTGCCCTGCCCTCGAGGAAGGGGTCAGGAGCTGCAGAGTTGTTGATTTTGTAGATATACTGCTTTGCCGTGCAGGAGTAGCGCGGATGAAAGTCCGCATCGACATCCTCACACGAGAACACACTGATATCATCCGGCAGTTTCGCATTGAGCGCTCCCTGCAGTCTGAAACAGTCGATATCCGAATCGGTCCTTATACTGCAGCAGTACATGTTCGCGTGCACACCGGCGTCGGTTCTGGAACAGCCGGTGACATCGAGGCGCTCACCGAAGATAGCCTCGACAGCGTCCTGCAGACGCTCCTGCACGCTCACCGCGTTCTCCTGCACCTGCCAGCCGTGGTAGGCCGTGCCGAGATATCGGATTTTAAGCAAAATCTGTCTCAAGGTTTACTCCTCTCAGACTATGTGTCTGAAAAACATATTGAGGGCGACGACTCCGCCCGTGGCAAACAGTATGAACAGGAATCCGAAGACATCGAGCTTCGAATACTTCATTATCTTCATCCTCGTCCTGCCCTCGGCGCCGTGATAACAGCGGCACTCCATGGCAAAGGCCAGTTCATAGGCCCTGCGGAATGAAGTGATAAAGAGAGGCACCAGCACGGGGATCAAGGCCTTTGCCCTCTCGACGAGATTGCCCGTCTCGAGGTCGGCGCCTCGCGCCTTCTGCGCATTTGTTATCTTCTCAAATTCATCAATGAGCGTGGGTATGAATCGCAGCGCAATCGTCATCATCATGGCGAGAGTATGCACACCGCCGCGCATGAACTTGAGCGGCGAGAAGAGCCTCTCTATACCGTCGGTTATCTGCGTCGGGCTGGTCGTGTAGGTCAGAAGCGAGCTCGCAACCACGAGGGCGCAGATACGGATAATCATGAAGATTGCCGTGAACACGCCGCCGGTTGTTATGTGGATGAAACGCCAGTCAAACAGCGGGTCGCCCGTGCGCACATAGAAGATATTGAGTATGGCCGTGAAAGTGATGATGATTGCAATCGGCTTGATACTCTTTAAGATGACCTTTGCGGGAACACCCGAGAGGGCGCACATGATCACAAGTGAGAGGAGCATGAAGCCCAGGGCCCAGAAGTTCTTGCAGAGGAAGATTATGACGATGTAGACAATCGTCAGGATGAGTTTCATCCTCGGGTCCATTCTGTGTATGACGGAGTCTCCCGGGAAGAACTGACCTATGGTTATGTCCTTAATCATACATTGACACCCTCCTTTCGGAGTCTGTCAATTTCGGCGACGGCCTGTTCAACGGTGTATACATCGTCACGGACAGGCAGTCCCCTCCTCTTCAGGTCCATGAAGATCTTGGTGATCTGCGGAACATCGAGTCCTACGGAGAGAAGTTCCTCCGCATGTCTGTATGTCTCGGGCACTGTGTCATAGCTCATGACTGTCGCGCGGTTCATGACAAGGACCTTTGTCGCAATTTTTGCGACGTCCTCCATGGAGTGCGAGACTATCATGACCGTGCTGCCGGTATTGTCCCTGTAATCGCGTATGAGACGCAGTATGGTATCTCTGCCCTTGGGGTCGAGTCCTGAAGTCGGCTCGTCGAGGATGAGGATCTCCGGCTCCATGGCCATTACGCCGGCTATCGCAACGCGGCGCTTCTCTCCTCCCGAGAGATCAAAGGGTGACTTTTCAAGCATCTCCTTTGTCACACCCGTAAACTCGGCCGCGCGAAAGACGCGCTCCTTTATCTCCTCCTCGGGGAGCTTCATATTCTTCGGACCAAAGGCAATGTCGGCGAATACGGTCTCCTCAAAGAGCTGGTACTCCGGATACTGGAAGCAGAGTCCCACCTTGAAACGGGCGTCGCGCAGAGTCTTCTTGGACTCCCAGATATCCTGACCGTCCACAAGAACACTGCCCTCAGTGGGTTTCAGAAGGCCGTTGAAGTGCTGAATGAGTGTGGACTTGCCCGAACCCGTATGACCGATTACGGCAACGAGTTCACCCTTCTCCACCTCAAGGCTCACGCTGTCGAGAGCCGTGACTTCAAAAGGCGTACCCACAGAGTACTTGTATGTTAAATTGTCGGTTTTGAGAATCGACATCTTCAGTCTCCGTTTTGTTTATTTGAGCGAATCTATAATCGCATCCGTGCACTCTGTCAGAGTGAGGATTTTGCCCGGAAGTCCGAGCGAGAGCGCGAGCTCGGTCGCCTGCGGAACGTCGAGTCCGACGCGGCGGAGCTCGTCGACGTTCTGAAATACGTCGCAGGGAGCACCATCAAACAGGACCTTGCCCTGCTCCATGACAATGACTCTGTCGGCAAGGGCCGCCTCATCCATATAATGCGTGATAAACACTACTGCCATGCCGAACTCGTCATGGAGCTTCCTTACAGTCTCCAGGACCTCCCTGCGGCCCTTCGGGTCGAGCATGGCGGTTGACTCGTCCAGGACAATACACTCGGGGCGCATGGCGAGTATTCCCGCTATGGC
>CAMYWC010000056.1:0-5326 GCA_947302545.1 uncultured Clostridia bacterium
AAACGGCCGCCGTCGCCCAGGCGCTCAAGTATGCCGGCGGAATGTCCTCCGCCGCCCGCCGTACAGTCGACATAGACTCCGTCGGGCACAACGTGCAGGGAGTCTATCGTCTCCTCATACAGCACGGGTATATGCGAAAAAGATTCGCTCATCAGAAGATAACCTCAATGTCGAGATCGTATGCATCTCTCGTCTTGTAGCTGTCACGCTCGAACGCTTCGGCATCCCATACTTCAAATTTATTTCCCGCTCCGGCGATTACAACGTCCTTCGTGAGGTGCGCGTACTCGAGCAGCTCGGCCTTTATCGTGAAACGGCCCTGCTTGTCCATATCAACCTTGTCGGCCTTTCCGAAGAAGCTTCTCTTGAAACGGTTGATGTCTTCAGCCGTCTGCCTCTTCTCGGGATCCGGGCGGAGGTTCTTTATCTGTTCGGATACCTTTTCCCACTCCGCCTGGGAGTAGACATAAAGGCACTCGTCAGGGGCCTTACAGACAACAAAAGTCTCTCCCAAGTCCTCTCTGTACTTGGAAGGGATGAATATTCGATTTTTGGCATCCAACGTGTGGTTGTATACGCCAAGGAAATCCATATTATTGTTCCCCTTTTTTGCCCCACTTTTAACCATTTTGGTGGAAATTCGCTCCACTTTATGACACAATTATATTATACAGATGCCGTGTTTGCAAGGTTTTTTTGATATTTTTTTGAACTTTTTTTGAATTCTGACGAAAAAGCCGGTTCTTGTCTTTAACAACAAATAAAATCGACACAGCTCGAGCCCTTTTGTATCCTTTGCCGAATTGTCATAATAATGTCAAAAATATGAGTTCAAAATCATTGATTTTTATAATCTGTAATGTTAGACTAATACGCGTCAAAGACATAAATTACATTGTTAAATGGGGGATTTAAGTTATGCAGAACCTTCTTTGGCTCGTTCCCGTAGCAGGCGTTCTTGCTCTCTGCTTCGCGCTCTTCCTTGCGATGAAAGTAAAGAAAGCCGCTCCCGGAACCGAAAGAATGAAAGAGATCTCCGCCAGCATTCATGAGGGTGCACGTGCATTCCTTACTGCTGAGTACAAGATTCTCGTCGTATTCGTAATCGTTCTCTTCGCGATCATCTGTATCGCCATCAGCTGGAAAATGGCTGTTTGCTTCGTAGCAGGCGCCCTCTTCTCAGTACTCGCCGGTTTCTTCGGCATGACGGTTGCGACTCAGGCAAATGTACGTACAGCCAACGCGGCTAAAGAGGGAGGCATGAACAAGGCCCTCTCTATCGCCTTCTCAGGCGGTGCCGTCATGGGTATGTCCGTTGTAGGTCTCGGTCTCCTCGGTGTAGGTCTCATCTACATCATCTTCAAAGGTGACACGAACATCCTCTTCGGTTTCTCACTCGGTGCTTCTTCAATAGCACTCTTCGCCCGTGTAGGCGGCGGTATCTACACCAAGGCTGCCGACGTAGGCGCTGACCTTGTAGGTAAGGTTGAGAACAACATTCCCGAAGACGACCCCAGAAACCCCGCAGTTATCGCCGACAACGTAGGCGACAACGTAGGTGACGTTGCAGGCATGGGCGCTGACCTCTATGAGTCATATGTCGGCTCTATCGTTTCAGCCGTCACACTCGGTGCTCTCCTCGCGAAGTCCGACACGGCTGTTATCAAAGAGCTCATCCCGGGCGCGGGCGTATTCTTCCCGCTCTTCCTTGCAGCTCTCGGTATAGTTGCTTCCATCATTTCCACATTCTTCGTAAAGGGCAAAGACGGTTCCAACCCGCACACAGCTCTTAAAATAGCTCAGTGGGTTTCCTCAGCTCTCGTCGTTATCGCGGCCTATGTTCTCTGCACAATGTGCTTCGAAGGCATCGGTGCTTTCATCGCCATCATCGCAGGTCTTATCGTAGGTCTCCTTATCGGTACAATCACTGAGGTATATACTTCTGATTCCTATAAATCAGTTAAAAAGATTGCCGAGCAGTCCCAGACAGGTCCCGCAACGACAATCATCTCAGGTCTTTCAGTCGGTATGCTTTCAACAGCTATCCCGATTCTCCTTATTGCAATAGGTATCTTCCTTGCAAACCACTTCGCAGGCCTCTACGGTATCGCTCTTGCAGCCGTAGGTATGCTTTCAACAACAGGTATCACAGTTGCGGTTGACGCATACGGCCCCATCGCCGACAACGCCGGCGGTATCGCGGAGATGGCCGAGCTCGACGAGTCCGTCCGTGAAATCACAGACAAACTCGACTCAGTCGGCAACACGACAGCAGCCATAGGTAAGGGCTTCGCCATCGGCTCAGCCGCCCTCACTGCTCTCGCTCTCTTCTCAACATACACAGAGGCTACAGGCGTATCCATCCAGGTAACCGACGCTACAGTTGTTATCGGTCTCCTCATCGGCGGTATGCTTCCGTTCCTCTTCTCTGCATTCACAATGGACTCTGTCGGCAAAGCTGCCAACAAGATGATCGAAGAAGTACGTCGTCAGTTCAAAGAGATCCCGGGTATCCTTGAAGGCAAGGCAAAGCCCGACTACAAGACCTGCGTTGCTATCTCAACACAGGCTGCTCTTAAAGAGATGATCATACCCGGCATCATCGCCGTTCTCGCTCCTCTTGCAGTAGGATTCATCCTCGGCCCCGAAGCTCTCGGCGGTCTCCTCGCAGGCTCACTCGTATCCGGCGTACTCATGGCTATCTTCATGTCCAATGCAGGCGGTGCCTGGGACAACGCCAAGAAGTATGTCGAAGGCGGCAACTACGGCGGCAAGGGTTCTGACACCCATCACGCTGCAGTAGTCGGCGACACAGTCGGTGATCCGTTCAAGGACACATCAGGCCCGTCAATCAACATCCTCATCAAGCTCATGACAGTTATCTCAACTGTTTTCGCAGCTCTGATAGCTTCTGTCGGCGGACTTATCTGATCCCCGTAAAAAACAATTAAAAAAGCCCCGCTGAGGCATTCCTCAGCGGGGCTCTTGTTATATTCATTTACTGCTGATCCGCGTTCTCGAGATTAAAGAGGCAGATATATCTGAAACCGTCTTTCGACTCCTTCTTGATATCCATCTTGGAAATCGAGATACGGCAGCCGAAAACCTTGTCGTTGAAATTGACCATGGCCTTTGTGGAGATAAATCTCTTGCCGCCTTCGTCAAGTTCCTTCCTTATGTTCTCAAGGCTTGCAAACTGAAGCACGGAAGCGACATCTTCGGGGACAACAACTTTCGGGATATAGCACTCATGAAGCCATGAGATTTCACCCGAGAGCGGCTGGTCACCGAGCAGATCCGTGTTACAGACTATCTGTCTGAAAGTACCTTCATCCGGATTGAACTCGTAGATGAGCGAGCAGATATTCCGCATAATCTCACGGATCGCGTCAAAATTCTCCTCATTGCGTTTATACGAGGTCAGCGAGGTGCCGTAGGTCTCAAGGTAAACCAGGGCACGGAAATCCTTGTGTTCGTCGTCGTCATCAAGTCTGGAGACCGTGAGCCTCGCCCACTCATAATCGGCACTGTTGCGGCTTCTTATACGCAGGTCCGTGCTTATCTTCGGTGTCTTCTGATAGAACATCGTCATAACGGCCACCGTGGAGCAGCGATCGAGGACGCTCTTCGCGTCGTCCGGATGGACGTACTTCTGTACAATCATCATAAGGACATCATCGAAGTCGCCGCCCTTCTGCGACGAGCCCTTACCGAGCTGCGCGTCCGAGACGTTCAGGAAATCGTACTCGCCCGTGTCGTAGTCGACTTCTATAAGCATGCCCTCTATCATTCCGACAAGGGTCGTGTATTTCATAATCGCATCGTCCTCAGTCGCGGCGACGGAGACACCCCTGTCCTTGCGGAAGTCCGCCGGCATCTCCTTGCGGCGGTTGCCCTGGAGCAGGTGTGTAAAACGTGCGTGCGGTATGGGCTCGGAATAGACATAACCCTGGATAATGTCGCAGCCTATCTCCTTGAGGAAGGACACCTGCGCCCAGCTCTCAATACCTTCGGCGACGGTCTTCATGTCGAGGGCTCTCGACATGTTTATTACGCTCGAGATAAGCGCCTTGTCGCGTGTCAGGTTCTCGCTGTCATCGAAGAACAGCTTGTCGAGCTTCAGCGTATCCATGGGAAGATTCTTCAGAATGTTGAGTGAGGAATAACCGGAGCCGAAGTCGTCTATCGAGCAGGTGAATCCGGACTTCTTGAGGTCGAGAACTATCTTGCGCAGGATGGCAAGATTCTCGAAAACAATACTCTCGGTGAACTCCAGTTCGAGAAGTCCGTCCGGAATTCCGTATTTCTCTTTTATCTTGGTATAGCGCTTGACGAAGTCAATGCGATAAAACTGCAGTCTCGAGACATTTACGGAGACGGGAACCACCTTAATACCCTGATCAAGCCACTCCCTGATATTCTTACATACCGTCTCGAAGATGTATTGGTCGAGATTTATGATGAATCCGTTCTGCTCGAAGAGCGGAATAAATTTGCCCGGCGACATGAATCCGGTCTGGGGGCTGTCCCAGCGGACGAGCGCCTCAGCGCCGACTATCTCGCCTGTGGAGACCTGGTACTTGGGCTGGAAGTACGCCTTGAACTCGCCGTTTGCGAGAGCGCTCTCCATGTGGCGCTCGAGCTCCTTCTCGGCTATGACGCGCTCGCGTATCTCCTCCGTATAGAAGGCTATGTGATATTCGGAACTGCCCTTTACGGACTTCTGCGCCATATTGGCGCGGTCTATCATCTCAGTGATTTTAAGTGAGCGGTTGCCGGGGTCATCGCCCGTACAGTATATGCCGACATAGACCTCCGGTTTATAATGGGCTTTCTGGATTTCATCAAACCAGCAGATGTCATCGATTATCGAGTAGATTGTCTCGACAAAATCGTTTTTATCTTTATAGGGCAGGATGGCAGTGTAGTTGTCTGCGGAAATACGGGCAAAGAGTCCATCGACCTTTCCGACCTCCTCACGGATTCTCTGCGAGATTGACATGAGCAGGGCATCTCCGACATCGTAACCGAATGTGTCATTGATGTACTTGAAGTTCTGGATGTCACCGTAGAAGACGGCATAGGTCGTCTCCTCGTCCCTGTTATCCAGCACGAGCTGTGCCTCACGCAGGAATTTCTCATAGTTGATTCCGCTCGTGAGTTTGTCCATGTCGATTATCTTCGAAATCTGCTTCTCATAGACATGGACCGCAGTGGTAACAAGCAGCGCGGCAATAAAGAAATAACTGAAAGTTACAAACGCGTAATTGACAATTCTGAAGGTCATATTCTCAACGACCTTCATATTTTCAACACACACGAAGCC
>CAMYWC010000057.1:0-5172 GCA_947302545.1 uncultured Clostridia bacterium
TTCCTTGTCCGTCATCCTTGTGAGGTCATAGTTATTTATCATGATGGTACCGGATGTGGGCACCTCTTCACGCATTATTGTTTTAAGAAACGTACTTTTACCGGAACCCGAGGCGCCAACTATAAAGACGAATTCCCCGCGCTCAATGCGCAGGTTGATATTCTTCAGTGCCTCTGTACCGCTGTCGTATTTCTTGTAAACGTTTTTGAATTCTATCACGCTTGCGGTCTCCTTAAAATAAATTAAAAAAGACTGTATAAGTAATAAATATACCTATACAGTCTTTAGTATATCATATAACAATGCGTTTGTAACCCATTTGTAACCGGAAATCAAAATTTCGTGGTATTGCACAAAACGAGGCACAAGATTTAGTGCTTTATTAGAACTTCGTAGGGCTCGAATCGAGATATTTCTTAACCATGAGGGCTACTTTGAAGACGATGGCGTCGTCAAATTCTCTCAGGTCGAGACCCGTGAATTTCTTGATTTTCTCAAGTCTGTAAACGAGGGTGTTCCTGTGAACGAAGAGTTTTCTGGAAGTCTCGGATACGTTGAGGTTGTTCTCGAAGAACTTCTGGATGGTGAAGAGTGTCTCCTGGTCGAGGTTCTCAATTGAACCGCGCTTGAAGACCTCGTGAAGGAACATCTCACAGAGGGTTGTGGGAAGCTGGTAGATGAGGCGGGCGATACCGAGGTTGTCGTAGCTTACGATGTTCTTCTCGGTGTCGAATACCTTGCCAACTTCAAGAGCCACCTGGGCCTCCTTGAGTGAACGGGAGAGGTCGCGGATACCGACGACCGATGTTCCTATGCCGACAAGGGCGTTATTATAGAACTCAGTGTTGAGTGCGTCGCAGATTGAGTGAGCGAGCTTTTCAAGATCCTTCGGTTCTATGTTGTTGCGTACTTCCTTGACAAGAGCAATGTCGGTCTCGTTGATGTTGATGACGAAGTCCTTTGTCTTGTCCGGGAAGAGGTTCTGGATGACATCGAATACCGAAGCGTCCTCATGGCCCTTAATTCTGATGAGAAGGACTACGCGGGTCGCGTCGTTATTGAAGCGAAGCTCGCGGGCCTTGACAAAAATGTCGCCCGGAAGGATATTATCGAGAATGACGTTCTTGATAAAGTTGCTTCTGTCATATTTCTCGTCATAGAACTGTTTGATGTTTGAGAGAGATACCGAGAGAATGCGCGCGTATTTCTCAGCGAGGTCGTCATCCCCTGTTACAAATACCGCATACTCGTGGCGAAGATGTGAGCCGAAGGTGAGATATGTCACACCGTCAAGGCAGATAGTCTCGTTTGTCGAGAAGATGTCTGCCACGTTGACTCCTATCTGTTCTCCTATCTTTTCAAGTTCGCTGCAGGAGATTACAGAGCCGGTCTCGTCAACCACACCGACGGTGCGGTCGATGGCATCGCGCATCTGGTGAATTACTCCCTGGAATAATCTGTTAGACATAAACTGAGCCCCTTTGTGCAATTTGAATAAACAATGCTTTATACATTATACACAAGTATTTGTTAATGCGCAACATTTTTTACAACCATTTTCATAAAAATGCACAACAAAAAACGGCCCGTTAGTATATTTCGCATAAAACTAAGGGTCGTTTTTAGGTAGTTATTACATCCAATTCTTCTTGTGTAATTTCACGACATTTTCCGGGCAAAAGGTCTATATCTAGTGGTAAACCTCCGATTTTCGTCCGTTTAAGCACTAAAACCCTGTTCCCTGTCGCGGCCAGCATACGCTTAATCTGGTGGTATTTTCCCTCGCAGATTTTTATCTCAATTTTTCTCTCTTCCAGGACCTTAATCTTTGACGGAAGACACTCAAATCCGTTCTTCAGGACGATTCCGGCTTCCAGTTTTTCCACATCCTCATCGGTTATCGGATCAGCGAGCTCGGCGATGTAGGTCTTCTCGACATGGTTCTTCGGTGAGAGAATCCGATGCGCGAAATCACCGTCATCGGTGATGAGCACAAAGCCGGTTGTGTCAGCGTCCAGACGGCCGGCGGGAAAGAGGCCCGGGCGTGAATACTCGGGCGGAACCAGGTCAAGCACGGTCCTGTGAAGCCGGTCGTCAGTCGCGCTGACAACGCCTTCAGGCTTGTTGAGCATGAGGTAGACATGTTCCCTGTAGATAAACGGTTCCCCTGCTATAACAACCTCTGACACGGCAGGATCCACCTGTATGTCAGAGGTTGGGGCTTTTTCTCCGTTTACCGTTACAAGACCGTCCCTGATCAGCTTTTTCACTTCGTTTCGGGAATACCTTCCCTGGGAGGAAATAAGTCTGTCAAGTCTCATAATCCGTAATCAAAGTTCTATATTGTAGTTCGATTTCTCGTGGAGCGGAGGATCGTCAGCGAAAGGTGAGCTGTAGTCCTCATACTCGTCTTCGAGAGGTATGTCGATTACCGACGGGTGATGTATAACCCGCGGCTCGGGGTCAAAGGCTGACTCCCTCTTTTTCTTCTGAGGCTGTGCCTGAGGTCTCTGCTGCGGAGCCTTCTTTGACTTCCTGGAAGCAGAATTCATGGTCTTCTGCAGTTCTTTTATCTCAGCATAGCTCTTGCCTATCCTGTACTCGGCATCGGTTACGATGTCGTTGACATAGGCAGAGGCTTTGAGTTTGAGGTCACGCGACTTCTCTTCGGCCGCCGTGAGCTTTTCCTTTGAGCGGTATTCCGCCTCTTCGAGAATACGTGCGGCGTCTCTCTTCGCGTCGCTTAAGGTTCTGTCTGCTTCGGCGCGGATGATTTCAGCCTGCGTCTCAGCCTCCTTGACAATGCCCTCCTGGGACGCAGCCTTGGTGGCCTCATCCTTGGCGGCCTCAACGGTCTGCTGGGCCTTGGTCTGAGCCACGCGCATGAGTTCTTCCGTCCTGCGCGCTGTCTGGGCCTCCATGTCCTTCGATCGCTTCTCAGCGGAAGCGATGAGGTCACGGCTTATAATCTTGGCGTCCGAGACGACCATGTCGGCCTCTCTGGTTGCCCTGTCGAGAATCTCTCTGCGTTCAGAAGCCAGTATCTGAGCCTGTTTTATCTCCTCGGGAACATTGGCTCTGAGATCTTCAAGGACCAGTTTCAGGGCTTCAACATCAACTGTTCTCTTACCTGAAAACGGGTTCCCGCGAGCGTCAGACAAAATGTCTTCCATCTCGTTTAAGAGCTCTTCGATAGAAGCCAAAAAATCAGTCCTTTCTCAAATGATTGGTTATGTCCTCAAGCACAACGCCGGGGACAAAGTCCGAAATATCTCCTCCGAGTTCGCCTATCTGGCGAACGAGACTGGAATTTAAGAACATGTTCTCGGCACGTGTGGCGATAAACACCGTCTCAAGATCGGGGTTTAAATGCCTGTTTCCGAGAGCCTGCTGAAATTCCGAGTCAAAATCCGAGAGCGCGCGAAGGCCTTTTACAACGACCTTTATGTCATGCTCTCTGCAGTAGTCCGCGAGCAGGCCGTCATATGTGTCCACAGTGACATTCGGCATACCCTCTGTCACTTTTTTCAGAAGTTCTGCCCGTTCCTCTGCGGTGAAAGCGTATTTGCCCTGCTTCTTGTAGTTGGTCATTGCAACTACAACAACCTCATCGAACAGTGCCGCAGCGCGTTCAATTATGTCCAGATGTCCGTTTGTAACGGGGTCAAAGCTGCCCGGGCAGATTGCCTTAATCATCTTCGCTCTCCTCAGCCGGTCGAAAGACCGTAAGTTTTGTCTTGCCGTATTTGTACTCTTTCAGTTTTCTGAACCTTCCGGCACTGTCCTGAAGCGTCTCCTCTTTCGAGGTTTCGCATATGATGATGCCGTTTTCGCTCATCCTCGCGGGCAGGTCCTCAAGTGCCTTCCCTATGAGTTCCTTCGCATACGGCGGATCCACAAAAGCGATGTCAAAGACATCCTTTGTCACTTTAAGAAACTGAAGACTGTCCTCGTTTCTCACAACCGCCCTGTCGGCAAGTTTCGTGTGTTCAAGGTTCTCTTTAACCACCTTCACGGCCTCGCGGTTTGAGTCCACGAAAACCGCCTTCGAAGCGCCGCGGCTCAAAGCTTCGATACCGAGCTGGCCGGAGCCCGCGAATAGGTCAAGGACCCGTGCGCCCTCAATTTCAATCTGGATGATACTGAAGACCGACTCCTTGACCTGATCGGTGGTCGGGCGTACGTCAAGTCCCGAGAGGGTCCGAAGCTTCATGCCGCGGGCCGAACCCGTGATTACTCTCATAGTACGCCTCCTTTTTAATAACAATTAATTATAGCATTGTAACTTAAAGTTTGTAAACTACGAAAAGTGTCTCTTTATATTTACAGCGTCCTTAACGGAGATACCCTTTACCTTCGAGAGAGTGTCAATATCCGCGCGCTTTATGTTGTCCAGCGTCTTGAACTCGCGCCAGAGTGCCTCTGCCTTCTTCTGACCGATTCCCTCAATCGAGGTGAGCTCACTCTGCTTTGCGGATTTCTGATGCTTCTTGTGGTGGAAGCTTATCGCGTAGCGATGCACTTCTTCCTGAATTCCGGAGACCAGCGTGAACACCTTTCGTGTCGCGCTTATCTGAATCTCTCCGCCGCCTTTTGTTATGGCCCTGGTCTTATGCTTGCTGTCCTTTACCATGCCGAAAACGGGGATGTAAAGGTCAAAGCCTTGCATGACCTCCAAAGCGACATTTACCTGGTTCTCTCCGCCGTCCATAAGGATGAGGTCCGGAAGAGGCGGGAAATCGGGGTCATCCCTGTGCGAAAAGCGCCTTGTCAGGACTTCCCGCATGGCGCCTAAGTCGTCGCCGGGTATTGTATCTTTCAGTATGAACTTGCGGTAACCCGCCTTGTACGGGGCACCGTTTTTGAAGACAACCATTCCGCCTACGGCATCTGCGCCCGCAGTATGGCTTATGTCATAGCTTTCGATAAACTCGGGAGTCTTGGTGAGTCCGAGGAGTTCACCGAGTTCAATAACTGCCGAATCCGCCTTGGAGCGCGAGCGCTTCTGGGCGAGCGCCTCATAGGCATTGTTCTTCGACATTGAAACAACCTCAAGCTGTCTGCCGCGCTTAGGTACGAGGATTTCCACCTTTGTGCCCCTAAGCTTTGTAAGCCACTGTGCAAGGAGGCCGGCATTCTCACACTCACCGTCAAGCACAACCAGTTTCGGTA
>CAMYWC010000058.1:0-5037 GCA_947302545.1 uncultured Clostridia bacterium
TCACAACAGGTGTGTTTGAGGGCGAGCAGGAGGAAGTTCAGAATGAAAAGGGTAAAGTAATCGACCTCGTTCTTCCCATCCTCTTCCTCATTGCCGTTTCCGTTTACGCTCTTGTATATGTAGGTAACTGCATGGTCGGTGACGACTGGATCTTCGATCCGACACAGAAGATGAATCTCGGATTCATAGACGCTTTCTCAAATACCGACTCGACAATCGCTCTTCCGTTTGCTTCATTTGTGGCTCTTGTGTTCACCATCATCTATATGGTCTGCAGAAAGGTGCTCACTTTCAAAGAGGCAATGAAGTGCGTTCCCCAGGGCTTTATCGCCATGGTACCCGCAATGCTCATCCTCACACTCGCCACAGCCCTTAAGAATATGACAGGTATCCTTGAGGCACGTGAGTATGTAGGCTCCGTTGTAGAGGGTGCTTCGGGAAGTCTCTATTCATTCCTTCCCGCAGTTATCTTCGTGATCGCCTGCGCTCTTGCTTTTGCGACAGGTACATCGTGGGGTACATTCGGTATCCTCATCCCGATAGTCACCGCCATCTTCCCCGTAGGCTCCGTACTCGGTACAATAGGCATCTCCGCCTGCCTCGCGGGCGCTGTTTGCGGCGACCACTGCTCACCCATCTCCGATACGACAATCATGTCCTCTGCGGGTGCTCAGTGCAACCACCTGAATCACGTTTCGACACAGATTCCTTACGCCCTGACCGTGGCCGGCATCTCGTTCGTTATGTTCATTCTCGCCGGCTTCATCCAGAACGCTGTCATCTGCCTTGTAATCGGTACTGCGCTTACGATTGCGGTTCTTTTCGGTATCAAGTATCTTGTTAAGGAAAAGCCCGCTGCAGCTGAGAAAAAAGCAGCTGAATAATTTATAAAAAACAACTCCGGCAGGAATCCTGCCGGAGTTTTTTCTTTTGTCTATTCGACGCCCCTGTAGTACAGGCCGCGCGTGAACTCGCCCTCAGGCTCGCCTTGGTCGCGGAAGGCATTGAGAACTGCTGAGACTTCCTCCGGAGGTTCGACGGAGAAGTACAGAAGCTGGAAGTCGATGCTCTTTAGATCGGCCTGCCTGTCCGCGAGCCAGACGGGCCTGGAGTTTAAGACCTCAGAAGCGCGGCCGCCGTTTGCCTCACAGGTTACGGGGAAACGGATTCCCTTCCTGTCGGTCAGGCAGAGCCTGCTGCCGCATGAGCGGCAGTTGCGGCCGTTCTTTATCGGACAGTTTCGCACGAGCATCAGAGGAATCTGTCCGTATGAGACAATACCGCGCGGCACGGGTGTGCGAAGCGCGCTTATCTTTGCGATTTCGAGTTCGGTTGAGATGACTGCAGAGTGCAGGCCCAGGTCCTCATACTCCGCGAGGGCAAAACTGTTGCAGATGTTTAAAGTCTGCGCGCCCATGACACGCAGGCCCGCCCGCTTTGCGAGCATGACTGCGTCAAGCGTGCCGCAGTATGCGAAGGCGGCACCGCGCGACTTTGCTTCTTTCAGTTTCTTTCTTATCTCACGCTGCGGGCCGAAGAGGGCGCGCGGCATTTCAACGCCGTAGGGTATGCCGAGTTTCTTTATGCGGGACTACTTATCCTCTGTTGTAAAGAGAGGGATTATTATCGAGGTCACACGGTATCCCGGACCCTTTGTAAATTCGGAAAAATCTGCCGGTATCTGATCGGCGGAGGAGAACCGTGCGATGGCGTTAGGCCGGGTGGCGTCCGGTTCCTTCTTCATCCATGCGACAGAGTGTGTGCCGAGTTCCAGCAGACCTGTCTTGGTGTAGTCCGCTATTGAGATTTTATACTCACTGAAGAAGGTCTGTTTCTCATGACCCTCAGCCAGTTTTTTCTCCAGGTTTTCAAGGGCGAGTCTTCTTATACTGTTTATCTCTGACAGAGGTATGTTTACATCTTCATCGACCTTTATGTCGGTCGCCTGCACCTTAAAAGGAGTACCTCCGGTCTTGTGGAGCTGGTCACGGATTTTAGAGACATCCGTGGCGTGGCTCTGAGCCCTCTGGACCTTGTATGACGAGGTTACGAAGGTGTTTGTTTTTCCGGTAGATGCAGAGGCCAGGAGAGGTTTGTGGAGCTCCGCCGTGAGCGAGAAGGAGATGGGTATGGTCTGAGGCTCGCGCTCATAAAGCCTTGCGAGTTCTTTGAGCACCGGCGCTGCCGCGGTGACATCCTCGTGGCGGCGTGTTCCGAACATGGAACGGCCGATTTTTTCTGTGTAGTAGCCGTCGGTGAAACCCGAGCGCGAGAAGACTGCGCGCAGCTGCTCTTTGAGGCGGGCTTCGTTTTTCGTCTCTATGCCGGAGTAATCGACAAGGTCAGAGTCGCGCCTGTCTTTTGTGACACGGTCAATTGTCGCACGGCAGGCTGAGACGGCGGCCGCGACATATTCGGGACGCTTCATGCGTCCCTCTATTTTGAATGAGTCAATGCCGAGCTTTGTAAGCTCCGGCAGATGTTCGATGAGGGAGAGGTCTTTGAGCGACAGGTCAAAGCCCGTGCCGCCGGGCGCCTCAAAAGGCAGGCGGCAGGGCTGGGCGCAAAGACCGCGGTTGCCGGAGCGGCCGCCCAGCATGCCTGAGAGATAGCACTGTCCGGAGACACACATGCAAAGAGCACCATGCACGAACACTTCGAGTTCGAGCGTGGTGTTCTCTTTAAGTTCTTTAATCTCCTCAAAGCTCAGTTCCCTGGGCAAAACGGCGCGTTTGAAGCCGAGCTCCTCGAGTTTTTTCAGGCCCTCGATATTCATGACGCTCATCTGTGTCGAGGCATGAAGCGGCATGTCCGGCGCCACTTCCCTTATCAGCCTCGCAAGACCGAGGTCCTGAACAATAAGTGCGTCTGCACCCAGGGCGCAGACGCACGATAAAAGTTCAAGTGCAGCTGAAACTTCGGCGTCAAAGACGAGGGTGTTCAAAGTCAGATAGACCTTGACATTGCGGACGTGGCAATAGTTTATTGCCTCCTTGAGTTCCTTCTCGGTGAAGTTGTCGGCGTTTCTTCTCGCGTTGAAGTCGCCGGCACCCAGGTAGACCGCATTTGCACCGCATCTCACGGCAGCGACGAGGGCGTCAAAGCTGCCGGCAGGGGCCAAAATCTCAACCGGTTTTGTCATATGAATCAGAATGTTTTCATTGAACCGCCGCGGAGCGCAGCAAGCTCTTTCTCAAGGCGCTCAACGTCGCGTTTTGCAACTTCGGCTTCCATCTTATAACGGGCGGAATCCTCGAGGTACTCTTTGATCTGGGCACGGAGGTTGTCAGCCGTGTCAGTGGCCTTCTTGGCTGTGTCGGCATAGTCGAGAGATGCCAGTATGGCAGCCTGTGTAATGGAGAGACGTGTGTTCTCGTGAACAATCTTGGTAAGTCTCTCGTCGAGGCCGTTTGCAAGTTCAAGGACGTACTTGGGGTCGTCTTCTGTGGTGATGTAGTAGTCAGTTCCGCAGATAGAAACCTTAACTTTGTTCTTTTCCATATTCAAAACCTCACAAAAAAATAATACAAATACAAAACGATTATATCATAACAAAACTCTTTTATAAAGAGTTAAATGCTTGAGCCTCTGCGGTACTCCTTCCTTATTACGGGCACATTCTCCATGATGAGATAGCCGTGCGCGGGGAGACGGACGAGTCCCGTGTCGCTTACCACGCCTTCGCTTGCGAAGACGGTCGAGACGTCCTTCATATAGTCGGGAAGGGTGTAGTTTATGAGCTCGTCGCCGCGGTTGACCAAAACCACGAGCGAGAAGCTTCCGCCGTAGATGTCGGTCTTTCTGCGCTCGTAGCAGATGACGCCGTCGGCGGCGGAGACGGGCACGAAGTCAGCATCGGCAAGTACGTAGGACTTGTGCCTTCTGACGGAGCCCAGCTCCTTGTAGAATTCGAGGAGTTCCTTGTCCTCATTGCCCCAGGGGAAACTTGCGCGGCAGAAGGGGTCCTTTCCGCCTTCAAGTCCGGCCTCATCTCCGTAGTAGAGAGAGGGGAAACCGGGCAATGTATACTGCAGGACAGCCGCAATTTTCAGAAGTTCCTTCGCGCGCTCGCGCGCCTCGGGGTCGAGTCTGAAAGCTGCCTGCTCGGCCGTGGACATGTCCTCGCAGTCAAAGCCCGCGACGCGGGTCAGTATGCGCACGGTGTCGTGCGTGCCGAGCGGATTCATAAGGGAATCCGTAATCTGTTTCGGATAGTTTTCGGTGATGGTGAGAATCTGCTCGAAGAAGTCCTCGGCATTGTCGTTTGCGACAAATTCGATTATTGCCTTCCTGAAGGGATAGTTCATGACCGAGTCGAGCTCGGTGCCGAGCAGATACTTACGGCGTACGCCGTAAGCGGTTTTATTTGAGGCGTCCTCCCAGACTTCGCCGAGCAGGAGGGCGTCCGGTTTCACCGCCTTGATACGGTTTCTTATGGCGGTGATAAACTCGTCCGGAAGCTCGTCGGCGACGTCGAGACGCCAGCCGTCGGCACCGAGTTTCAGCCATTTTTCAATGACGCCGCCCGGACCGGTGATGAAATCAACATATGACGGATTTGTCTCTATGAAGTCGGGGAGAAGCGTAATTCACAACAATGAGCGGTAGACATTCGGCCAGGTCTCGAACTTGTACCATGAGAAGTACGGTGAGTCCTTTGACTGATAGGCTCCGACAGAGTCATAGTGATTGTATTTGTTGAAGTATATGCTGTCGTCGCCGGTGTGTGAGAACACGCCGTCGAGGATGATTTTCATGCCGAGTTTGTGCGCAGCGGAGCAGAGGTCGATAAAGTCCTCTTCACGGCCGAGCACGGGGTCTATGTGCATATAGTCGGCAGTGTTGTATCTGTGGTTTGAATGGGCCTCGAAGATAGGGTTTAAGTAGATAATGTCAACCCCGAGCGAGGCGAGGTAGGGGAGTTTTTCCTCAATACCCTTGAGGTCTCCTCCGAAATAGTCCGTGTTCCAGAGTCCCGTGCTCTTGTCCTCGGTCCACTCGGGCTCCGAGTCCCAGGGTACGAGCCTGCCTTCCTTG
>CAMYWC010000059.1:0-4957 GCA_947302545.1 uncultured Clostridia bacterium
TGCGTTTTCTATGAATTTAAAATCAACTTTCTCATCGACATTCACTTCAATACAGTCAAACCTCGGCTGCAGTCCTTTACTCTCAACGAGCCTGCGGTTTTTAACCAGGAAATACTCAGCCGTCTTCACAATCTTTCTCTGCTTTTCTGCTGAGATCGACTCAAGACCGGAAGCGATGTTTTTGTCCGACTTCCTGGTCTTGACCTCGACAAAGCAGAGATACCTGTCGTCAGGCGAGACGACGACTATGTCCAGTTCGCCGAAGCGGCTTGTGAAGTTGCGCTCAAGCAGTCTGTAACCGAGACTTTCAAGATACGCCGCGGCGAGTGTCTCGCCGTCAACGCCCAGGCCGTATTTCTTCATCAGTGCAGGGTTTTCAGGAAGGTCTTCCGATGGATTTCGGAAATACCGTGCTCCCTTATCTTCTCGTAGTGAAGTTTCGTGCCGTAGCCCTTATGCTGCTCAAAGCAGTACTCGGGATAAAGCTTTGCCATCTCGAGCATATAGCGGTCCCTGGAGACCTTTGCGAGGATTGACGCGGCGGCAATGCTCATGGACTTTGAATCGCCCTTCACCACGGTCTCCTCCTCACAGGGGAGTCCCGGCTTTTTGTTGCCGTCAATCAGCGCCTTGTCGGGTTTTACCGACAGGCCATCATATGCCCTTTTCATGGCGAGAAATGTCGCGTTTAAAATGTTGATTTCATCTATCTCTTTTTCAGAAGCCGAAGCCACACTGTAGCTTTCGGCTTTTTCAATAATCACGTCGAAGAGAGCTTCTCTCTTCTTCTCCGTGAGCTTCTTTGAGTCATCAAGACCGGGTATTTCGCAGTCCGTCGGCAAAACGACGGCGGCGGCGAAAACAGGGCCGGCCAGAGGGCCTCTGCCCGCCTCATCAATACCGCAGATGACAGAGAAGCCGGCAGCGAGAGCGGCCTTTTCGTAGTCATATGTCGGCATCAGTTCTTCCTCCCCGGCCGCTCGAAGGTCAGCCTGCCGAGCTTTCCTCCGCGGTATTCGTCGAGCAGAGTGATGGCGGCCCGCTCCGTATCGACCTCGCCGCCGCGGATTTTCATGCCGCGCGCAGCGCCTATCTTCTCAAGGAGCTCATATGACGGGAGCTGACAGTCCGACGCGTCTATCTTATAGCGCTCGGTGAGCCTGTCAGCGTAGTCCTCCTTGAGAACGTCAAGGAGGCGCACCGCGATAGTCTCGGAGTCAAGGATCTCATCCTTGACGGAGCCTATGAAGGCGAGCTTGTCGCCCACTGCGGGGTCATCGAACTTCGGCCAGAGCACGCCGGGCGTGTCCAGCAGTTCGATTCCGCCTCCGCAGGCGACCCACTGGCTTGTCCTCGTGACACCCGGCCTGTCGGCCGTCTTGAGACGATTCCTGCCGCTCATCTTGTTTATGAATGTGGACTTGCCCGTGTTCGGAATACCCACCACCATGAATCGGAGGGCCCTGCCGGGCATGCCCTTGTCAATGTTTGACTGAATCTTGTCTTTCAGGGCCTCGCGGACGAGGTCATCAAACTTGTTGAGGCCCTTGCCGCTCTTGCAGTCGACGGCCAGGGCAAAAGCACCCGAAGCCTCGAAATATCTTATCCACTCGGCCGTGGCGTTCGCGTCCGCGACGTCACATTTGTTGAGTAAGATTATTCGGGGCTTTGAACTTGTAAGCTCGTCGAGCTCCGGGTTGCGCGAGGATACCGGAATCCTGGCATCCACGAGCTCAACCACTGCGTCGACGAGCGGCAGATTCTCTTTTATTTTCCGGCGGGTCTTGGCCATATGGCCGGGAAACCACTGTACCGTCTGTTTCTGAAAATCAGCCATTTAACTGCTCTCACTTACGTCCAGATTGGCAAAGCCGTCAGAACCTATACCGACAAGCGCATTGCCTATGATTGACCTGTTGTCTATGAACCCTATAATCGTGGAACGGGAGTCCACGGAACCCTGTCTGTTGTCACCCATGACAAAGCAGTGTCCTGCCGGCACGGTTACGGGGAAGTTTACATCGTAATGGTTTGTGGTCGGGGTGGAGATATACGGCTCGATTATCTCGTGGCCGTCAATATAAACGGCACCCGTATTGAAGTTGATATTCACCTGCTGTCCCTCGGTTGCGATGACACGCTTGATGATATTCTCCTCCATGCTGCCCGGCTGTGAAATGACAACTATGTCACCGTATGAAGGGTCATAGTTAAATCCCATCTCGGAGATGATGACCCAGTTGCCCGAGTCAAGCGTATCGGTCATCGAGGTTCCGACAACGCCTATGAAGCGTACAAAGAAGGTAAAGATAATCGCTATGATGACAGCAGCCATCACGAGGACACTGGTGCCCTCGTAGCAGAGTCTTACAAGTTTGTCTTTCATTATTTTGCCTCCGTGTCTGAAATATCGATAACCATCTTTCCGATGATGTATTGCTCATTTATGAGTCCGACCGCGCCTGAGCGTGAATCGAGTGAATTGTTCCTGTTGTCACCCATACAGAAGTAGTAGCCGGAAGGTACCTTGAACGGGAAATTCGGCCCGTCCGTAAAACTCAGGTAAGTGGGCTCGGCGATGTAGGGCTCATCGAGCACGGTGTCATTCACTGTCACGATTCCTTTTTCGAAATCGATATTCAGCGTGTCACCCGGGGTTGCGATGACGCGCTTTACAAGCGCTTCCTCCCCCTCCCTGTGAATTACGACTATATCGCCGTAGTTGTAAACCGAAGAAGCCGTCGTGAGCAGAAGCCTGTCATGGTCGGTAAGCGTCGGCACCATCGAGTCGCCGTTTACCGTGGCAATTCTGAAGAAGAAGACAAGTATGATCGCCACGAATATGATGGCGGACACAACGGAAGAGAGCAGGTCATAAACAGATTCCGCGCGTTTGTACTTCGCACTGTTTACGACATTCGCGTCTTTGAAAGTGACCTCGAAATGTTCTGTCATCTCCGTCCTCCTTCCTTCTCCTACTACAGTTTAGATATAACAATACAGATAACATTATAAACGAAACCATTTATAAGGGCAACAAAAAAAGAGGACAACCGAAGTTGTCCTCCAAAAGCCATATGAAATTAAAGCTGTTCCTTAACCTTGGCAGCCTTACCGACACGGTCACGGAGATAGTAGAGCTTGCTTCTGCGGACCTTACCGCGGCGAACTACGTCTATCTTCTCAACGTTCGGTGAGTTAACGGGGAATACCTTCTCAACGCCTACGCCGTAAGAAACACGACGAACCGTGAATGTCTCGGAAACTCCGCCGCCGCGCTTTGCGATAACGGTGCCTTCAAAGACCTGTACTCTCTCCCTGTTACCCTCTTTAATCTTAACGTGAACCTTTACGGTGTCACCGATGTTAAAGTCAGGTTTGTTCTCTTTGATCTGGCCTTCTGTGATTACTTTAAGTGCATCCATTTTGTTTTCCTCCAACAAAAAAATCAGAACGTTCATACACAAAGGATTGTCAGAGGACCGTCCGGGAAGTCGTGCCCAAGCTGTTGCTCGGACGCTTGAATATATTAACAGATTAAAAAGGACAATGCAAGTGTTTTTTTCAAAAGCCTCTCATCCTATGAAAAGCTGCACCCAGTAATAACCGTAGGGAGAACCCTGAAAATATGCGCAGGCGGATCCAATCTGAGTAAATTTCGCACTCAGAATGTTCTCCCTGTGGCCGGTGGAATTCATCCATCCGTTCATGACAGAATCAACACTCGGGTAACCCGCGGCGATATTCTCACCCGCAGCGGAATAGCCCACGCCGTTCTCCGCCAGAACCGTAAACGGAGCCGTACCGTTGGGCCTTGTGTGGTCCATTTTTGTCAGCAGTTCCTGAGCTCGTATACGCGCACAGTAATTGAGCTGTGAAGAGCTTGTGAGCATGCTCAGGCCCGCATTTACGCGCTGCGTATTTACGGACGACAGCATGGATGACTCTATTGACAGAAACTGCGCACTTGACGCGGCAGTGGTCGCAGCTGTCGTCTGCCTGGTAGTCTGCTTCGTTGTCTGCCTTGTTGTTGCGGCAGTTGTTTTTGCCGTCGTCTGAGGCGCGGCGGTCGTTGTCACGACGGACTCCTTTGCGGCCGTGGTCCCCGCTTCAGTCGTCGTCTCCGTCTGCTCCGTCGTCTGTTCCTCTGCCGCGGACTCCGCAGAGGTCTCTTCGGATTTATTCTCATCCGCGGCGGCGCTTGTCGCCGGTTCCGTCACCGGTGCCGCCGCGTCCCATTTGTAAATACCCGTCTTGAACAAAGTTCCCAGAATAAGAGCTGCGCAGACCAGAAAAATGCATATTGATGCCGTTTGCTTACCGTTCATGCAATCACTCCCTTCCGTTTACGCTCACTATTATAGCATAAAAGGCGGGAGTTGCAGCACCAAAAATGGGACGGCCAATCGGCCGTCCCATATAAAAATTGTCTAATTGTAAAGTATTTTACCTTTACGGTCTCTTAGCTCCGCATACTGAGCAGAACTTACCGTCGTTCTTCATACCGCATGAAGGGCATGTCCACTCGTCTGAAGCAGCCTCTTCAACCTTCGCAGCTACGGCATCTACGGCCTCGTCAATCTTGGCCTCGACAGCACCAGTCTTGTTTGTGATGTCGAGCTTCTTCAGCCTTCTCTTCAGCAACTGCTGCTGCCTCTTCGGCCTCAGCAACTACGGGAGCCTCTTCAGGTGTTACGTCAACGATCGGGGAATTGTCAACCGGTGCGGCTGCGGGAGCAGCTGCAGCTGTTGCAGCAGGTGCTGCGTTGACAGTAGTCGTTGAAGCACTGCCTGTACCGTCAAAGTTTACACGGGGTTCGTCAGATGACGGGAAGCAAAGAAGTACGATGAATGCTATGTTACCGACTGAAGGTACGAAGTTTACAAACCAGAACCACCAGGGGAAGCCTGCATCACGAATGTCATAGAGATACTCGTCGGGGGTCGAGAACTGCGG
>CAMYWC010000060.1:0-4953 GCA_947302545.1 uncultured Clostridia bacterium
CAAGCCCCTTCTCTACTTCAGCAAAAGTTCGTTCATCAACTGTCAGGGCTTCTGCATATCTGATAAGTGAAAACTCTTTATCAAAAACTGCGGTTATATAATCTGCTAAATCTGCAAGTGCATAGGAACAATCGCCCCGGGTATCCTCGGTGCACTCGTAATGGTACGCGAATATGGCGCGAACTGGGCTATCTTCGTTGATTTCAAGTTCATGCCTCTAATGAAATTCCTCATCGAGGCCTGCCTCGTATTCGACATCATCTACATCATCGCCCTCTACAAGATGCTCAAGAACCACGACCACGTCAATCCCTGGACCAGAAAACCTCTTCCGGGCTACAAGTGGGCAGACGGCGACACAATGCACATAACCGCAGTTCCCGTATCGGAATAAAACAAAACAACAAAAAACCCGCTCAGCCGAGCGGGTTTTTCTTTTTATTCTTTATTCTACGTTCTTCTTGAGGGTCTCAAGGCAGTCATAGAGTTCCTTGGGAACTGTGTTGCCGAGAGAGGCGTAGAATTCTTCAATGCCCTTGGCCTCTTCCTGCCAGAGTGACTTGTCGACGTTGAGCATTTCCTTCAGGCGGTTGATGTCAACTTCGCCCTCGAGGCCTTCGAGGTTGATGTCCTCGGGTTTCGGCATGAAACCGATGGGGGTCTCGTCAGCTTCAACTTCGCCGTCGCAGCGCTTGATGATCCACTCAAGTACGCGGAGGTTGTCGCCGAAGCCCGGCCACATGAAGTTGCCTTCGTCGTCCTTGCGGAACCAGTTTACGTTGAAGATCTTGGGAGCCTTTTCGGGATCAAGAGTCTTGCCGATATCGAGCCAGTGCTGGAAGTATGTACCGCAGTCATAGCCGATGAACGGACGCATGGCCATGGGGTCACGGCGTACGACGCCTACTGCGCCTGTAGCGGCAGCCGTTGTCTCGGAAGAGAGAACTGAACCGATGAATACACCGTGGTTCCAGTCACGTGACTGGTATACGAGCGGAGCGAGCTTTGCGCGGCGTCCGCCGAATACGAATGCGGAGATCGGAACACCGTTCGGGTTCTCGAACTCAGGTGAAAGGCAGGGGCAGTTTACTGCGGGAGCAGTGAAACGGGAGTTCGGGTTTGCGCCCGGTCTGTCTGTGTCGACAGCTCCGTTCCAGGGATTGCCTTTCCAGTCGAGAGCATTCGTCGGAGGGTTCTTGTCGAGACCTTCCCACCATACGGTGTTGTTGTCGAGGTTGTGGCATACGTTTGTGAAGATGGTGCCGCGCTTTGTGGAAGCGAGAGCATTCGGGTTGGACTTGTCGTTTGTACCCGGAGCAACGCCGAAGAAACCGTTTTCGGGGTTGATGGCATAGAGTCTGCCGTCTGCTCCCTTGCGGATCCAGGAGATGTCATCGCCTACGCACCATACTTTATAGCCCTTGGACTTGTAGCCCTCGGGAGGAATGAGCATTGCGAGGTTTGTCTTGCCGCAGGCTGAAGGGAATGCGGCGCAGACATACTTTGTCTCGCCCTTCGGATTCTCAATGCCGAGGATGAGCATGTGCTCAGCCTGCCAGCCCTCGTTCTTTGCCTGATAGGAAGCAATACGGAGAGCGAAGCACTTCTTGCCGAGGAGAACATTTCCGCCGTAACCGGAGTTTACGGAGTAGATGGCGTTGTCCTGCGGGAACTGAACGATGTATCTCTTCTCTTCGTCTATGTCGCACTTTGCATGTGTGCCGCGTACCCAGTCGTCGGAATCACCGAGAGCCTCGAGTACCTTTGTGCCGACTCTGGTCATGATGGCCATGTTGGCTACGACGTAGATTGAGTCCGTAATCTCAATACCGATCTTTGCAAGAGGTGAACCGATGGGGCCCATTGAATAAGGGATGATGTACATTGTACGGCCCTTGTAACTGTCTCTTGCGATATCGTCGAGCATCTTGTATGTCTCGGCGGGATCCATCCAGTTGTTGAGCGGACCTGCCTCCTCTTTTGTCGGAGTGCAGATGAATGTACGTGCCTCTACACGAGCGACGTCGTTTACTGCCGTTCTGTGAAGATAGCACTCGGGAAGAAGCTCTTCGTTGAGCTTATAGAGTTCGCCTGTTTCGCAGGCTTCAGCCTTGAGGGCATCAAGCTGAGCCTTGTCTCCGGTAATCCAGACAATCTTGTCGGGATTGAGGAGGGCAATACGCTCATCGAGCCAGGCGTTTACGGTCGGGTTTGTTGTAAGTCTTTCCATTGCAAGCTCCTTTTTTTAAAATGGTTACAATATTCGTTTACAAAAATAATTTTCGCATAGAACGTTTTCATTTTCAAGTTAAATTTTTAACAATCTTACATTTTCGGCACTTTATACAACTCTTCATTTTTATTCCGATTTGTTGTATAATTTTTGCCAAGGTGATTTTATGTTTTTATCCGTAGTGATACCCTGCTTCAACGAGGCGGACAATGTTCTCCCCCTCTATGAAAAGGTGTGCTCGACATTAGAAAACAAAACAGACGACTTTGAATTCGTCTTCGTAAACGACGGCTCGAAGGATGAGACACTCGCAAATCTGAAATCAATCTGCGAGACGTCACCCCATACCGTCAAAGTCGTCTCCTTCTCAAGGAACTTCGGCAAGGAGGCGGCTATCTATGCCGGCCTCGAACATGCCGAAGGCGACCTTATAAGCCTGATTGACGCGGACCTTCAGCAGGATCCCGCATATATTGTAAAGATGGTTGACTACCTGAATGAAAACCCGGACTGCGATTGCGTAGCGGCATACCAGGAGGAGCGCCGTGAAGGCGCATTCCGCGCCTTCTGCAAGAGGCGGTTCTACCGCCTCATCAACAAACTCTCGGACACGGAGTTTGTTGACGGCGCTTCAGACTTCCGCACCTTCCGTTCATCGATGAAAGATGCAATCCTTGAGATGAGCGAATACCACCGCTTCTCAAAAGGCATCTTCTCGTGGGTGGGTTTCAACACATATTACATGCCCTATGAGGCAGAGGAGCGTCTTTCCGGCACCACCAAGTGGTCCTTCGGAAAACTCTGCAAATATGCAATCGAAGGTATTGTCGCCTTCACGACAGTGCCCCTTAAGATTTCCACCTGGGTGGGCTGTCTCACATCTATCGGCGCGCTTATCTACATCATCGCCGTAATCATCGAGAAATTCGCATACGGCATCGATGTCCCCGGCTACGCCACCATTGTCATACTTATTCTCTTCCTCGGAGGACTCCAGCTTTTAGCCCTCGGTATCAACGGCGAGTATCTCGCCAGAACATACATACAGTCAAAGCACAGACCCGTCTATATTGCAAAAGAAGTACTCAGCAACAAAAAATAAAAGAAGCCGTCCGGAGCCGGACGGCTTTTCTTATTCCCCGAATGCCTCGCGGACAGCTTCGGCGCGTCTCGCGTCGCGAATCTGCCGGTCAAGGCTCCGGCCGTATTCCACATTGAGCGTTGCGGGCTGCATGGTGAAGATGAGTTCGTTTAAGTTCTCATTCTTCACTTTTATTTCGCCCTCCGCAACGCCTATCTTTACGACGGCCATCGCCTCCATGAATTCGCCGAAGGAGATGACGCGCGCGTTTTTCAGCGTGCCGTATGAGCGCCAGAGAATATCCTGGAACTTCAGGTTTTCCATGAGTTCCTTACGAAGCGCTCTCTCCTGCTCGATTACGGAGAGCGAGATTGACTTCAGGTTCTCGATAGCGGCCTGCTCGGATATGCCGAGTGTGACCTGGTTTGAGAGCTGGAAGAGACTGCCGACGGGATTGTCGGCTTCTCCGTATGCTCCTGTCAGCACGAGGCCGAGTTTTGCAACCGTTGCAGAGAGTCTGCCTATCTGTCCGCGCATGGCGAGTGCGGGAGGCTGAAGCGTTACTGAAGCCCGCATCGCCGTACCTATGTTGGTAGGGCACTGGGTAAGATAACCGAGTTTCTTGTCAAAGGCAAACTCCAGTTCCTCGTCGAGGACTGAGTCAAGCGTGTTGCTCAGCTCATATGCCTTCTCAAGTTCAAGGCCGGGAAGCAGGGCCTGAATCTTCAGGTGGTCCTCCTCACAGACCATGATGCTTAAGGACTCGTCCTCTGTCATTATGAGGGTGCGTCCCTCTGCAAAACTTATGAATTCCGGACTTACTATTCCCCGTTCGGCGAGTGAAATCTGCAGGTCGCGGCCCACTTCATTCATGGGTGTGGAGACGAATTTGCCCGGGAGTTTCTCATCTAAAACAGCGTCGATTTTATCGGCGATCTCATACTTTTCATCAGGCGTGAGCTTTACTGTAAAGTTATATCCCTTTACATTTCTCGCTATCGCCACTTTTGTGCCGATTGCCACATCGTTTTCAGCGCCGGAAAGCAGGTACCATTTTGACATTATTTCGTACCTCCTTCAATGGCGTTTATCTCGTCACGAAGCTTGGCCGCAAGTTCGAAATTCTGCGTATCCACGGCCTCTTTGAGTTCGTTTTTAAGTTTTGTCAGCGTGTCCTCAAGTTTCGGTGACTCGGCGGCCGTTATCTGCGCGACTCCCGATTTTCCGACGTGCGTCGCCCTGCCGTGAATGCGGGACAGCGAGGGCTTCAGTTTGTCATAGAAGACACCGTAGCAGTCCGCACAGCCCATCATACCCGTGCGGACAACCTCCTCAAAACTCGTCCCGCAGGTCGGGCAGCGCTCGCTCCTGTCAACCGTCGGGAGCGCGCGTGTGAATTCCGGGAAGAAGTTCTGAAGCATGTTGCTGATGTTGAAACCGAATCCGGAGAACATGTTGGCATAGCCGAGATGCTCCGCGCAGTTGTAGCACAGATGGATCTCAGTGGCCTCGCCGTTGACTATTCTTTTTATGTGGGTTGTAGCCTCTGCGCTGCCGCAGTTCTGGCAAAGCATACACATGCCTCCTTTAACCCTTTTATTATCATCCAATCGCAATTTTTCGTCAACACCCTATTGCC
>CAMYWC010000061.1:0-4913 GCA_947302545.1 uncultured Clostridia bacterium
CTGTCGTAGAAACCGCTTTCAGGGTTTATGTCGATCTTCCATCCGGTGAGTTTAGCCGCAAGGCGAGCGTTCTGACCCTTGTTGCCGATGGCAAGTGAAAGCTGGGTGTCAGGTACGATTACCTTGCATGAATGCTCCTCTTCGGAGAGGATATCAACGCGGATGACATCGGCCGGGGCAAGCGCTGCGCCGACAAAGAGTGCCGGATCATCGCTGTACGGAACGATGTCGATTTTCTCGCCGTTTAAAAGGTCAACGACCTTTGCGACGCGGGCGCCGCGGGGGCCGATGCACGCGCCTACGGCGTCGACGTTCTCGTCAGCGCTGTAAACGGCAATCTTTGTTCTTGAACCGGCCTCTCTCGAAACCTCTTTAATCTCGACCGTACCGTCGGTAATCTCCGGTACCTCAGTCTCGAAGAGTTTTCTGACAAGACCGGGATGCGTGCGGGAGATCATGGCCTTCGGGCCCTTCTCCGTGTCACGTACATCAACTATGAATACTTTAATGAGGTCACCGTCGTAGGGCTCCTCGCCCGGAATCTGCTCCGAACGGGGAAGAAGAGCCTCTGCCTTGCCGATCTCGAGAGTGGCGTTGCCTGTCTTCGGATCAACTGTCATTACCTTGGCTGTAACGATTTCCTGGTTGTGGCTCTGGAACTCCTGCATTGTCTGTCCGCGCTCGGCATCTCTTATACCCTGGCGGATAACATGCTTCGCTGTCTGCGCGGCTATACGGCCGAAGTCCTTGGTATCAAGAGGTATCTCAATGATATCGCCGGCCTTCGCCCTCTTCTTATACTGGCGCGCAGCCTCGACAAGAATGTCGGTGTCTTCGTCGGAGATCTCCTCGACGACGTTCTTTCTGAGGAACACCTTAAGTTCCTGCTTTTCGGGATTTATGTCGCAAAATACTATGTCCTTGCCGTTGTACATACGTCTTACGGACACAACAAGAGCGTTTCCGATCTTCTCATAGAGAAACTCAATCGGAATGCCTTTTTCCTTTGCCATTTCTTCAACTGCCAAGAAGAATTCTTCGTTCATTTTTTTAAATCATCCTTCCATAATGAGTGGAGAGCGACTCGCCTGAGTCACTCTCCATACAACACTTATTTACTTAACGATGGCATTTTAGCACTATTATATAATAATGTCAACCAATTTATTACTCGGCGATATAGTCGTCAAAATCATCGAGTTTTACGTATGATGCTTCCTTTTTGTTGAATACGAAGGAGGTATCGTCTGTCTCGACCGTTACATCGCCCTTGTCATATCCTTTGAGGATTCCTTTGAACTCACGCTTTCCGTCGAGCGGTCGGATGAGTTTTACCATGACTTTTGAGCCGATGTATTTCTCAAAGTGCTCGTCGCGTGTAAGAGCGCGTTCCGCACCGGGTGAAGATACCTCAAGGGTGTAGGCATCCTTTATGGGATCAAGTTCATCAAGCGGTCCGTCGATGGCGTGTGTCATCTCGACACAGTCGTCAATTGAGACTCCGCCCTCCTTGTCGATGAAGATGCGGAGGAACCAGTCTGCGCCCTCCTTGACATAGCGGACGTCCCAGATGCTGAGGCCCAGGTCTGAAGCCAGGGGCTCAGCGAGTTCCCAAATCTTATCGGTTACGTTTGCCATAAAAATACCTCCTTAATAGGCATTGGCCCACATGACCATACACTTCGCGGGTTTGCCGCAGCAGACGCATTTGTCGGAGATCTGCTCCTGAGCGAAAGGTATACAGCGGGAACCTACACCGGTCTCCTCTTTTACCTTGTCCTCGCAGGCCTCATCGCCGCACCACATGGCCTCGACAAAACCGTCGCCCTTCTCGGCGAGAACCTGTTTGATCTCGTCCATTGTTGTGCACTTGTAGGTCCTGTTCTTACGGTTTTCAACAGCCTTCTCCCAGATGCCTGCCTTTACCTCAGCAAGCTTTTCGGCAATTGCGGATTCAAGATTGTCAAGAGAGACAACCGTCTTTTCACGGTTGTGCCTTGTAACGAGTACACACTGGCCCGCCTCAATATCGCGGGGACCTATCTCAAGGCGTACGGGTACGCCCTTCATCTCATATTCGGAATACTTCCATCCCGGGCTCTGGTCGGAGTCGTCAAGTTTAACCCTGTATGATGATGAGAGCTGAGAACGAATCTCCTCAGCCTTCTCAAGCACGCCTTCCTTGTGCTGAGCAACTGGTATGATAACAACCTGAATGGGTGCGACATCCGGAGGAAGGACGAGACCGTTGTTGTCACCGTGTGTCATGATGATGGCACCGATCATACGGGTGGTCATGCCCCAGGAAGTCTGGTGCGGGTATTCGAGTTTGTTCTCTTTAGACTGGTACTGAATACCGAAGGCCTTTGCAAAGCCGTCGCCGAAGTAGTGGGACGTACCTGCCTGAAGGGCCTTGCCGTCGTGCATGAGCGCCTCAATGGCATATGTCGAGACGGCGCCGGCAAACTTGTCGGACTCAGTCTTCTGGCCCTTTACAACCGGAATCTGGAGGTTCTGCTCACAGAAGTCCGCGTAGACATTGAGCATCTGCTCGGTCTCCGCTACGGCCTCCTCGGCCGTGGCGTGAATTGTGTGGCCTTCCTGCCACAAAAATTCACGCGAGCGCAGGAAAGGACGTGTCGTCTTTTCCCAGCGCACTACGGAGACCCACTGGTTGTACAGTTTCGGAAGGTCCCTGTGTGACTGGATTATATTTGCATAGTGTTCGCAGAAGAGCGTCTCGGAAGTCGGACGGACGCAGAGGCGTTCCTCGAGTTTCTCCGAGCCGCCGTGCGTAACCCACGCAACCTCGGGCGCGAAGCCCTCGACGTGGTCCTTCTCCTTCTGAAGAAGGCTCTCCGGTATGAACATGGGCATACATACATTCTCGTGGCCGAGCTCTTTGAACTTCGCGTCAAGAATTTTCTGTATGTTCTCCCATATGGCATAGCCATACGGGCGGATTACCATACAGCCCTTGACGCTCGTATACTCAACGAGCTCCGCCTTCTTGCAGATATCCGTATACCATTTGGCGAAGTCCTCCTCCATCGAGGTTATCTCTTCGACCATCTTTTTCTGATCTGCCATCATAATCTCCTTTAAAAAGCAGGCCCACGTGCTGTTCACGTGGGCCTGAATCTTTGAAAAATTACTTGTTTGCCTCGATGAATCTTACAGCGTCGCCTATTGTTCTCATGTTTTCAATGGCTTCATCGGGTACTTCAATCTCAAACTCGTCCTCTATTGACATAACGAGGTCAACAACATCAAGGCTGTCGGCGCCGAGATCCTCAATGAGGGCTGAGTCCAAAGTGATTGTATCTTCGTCAATTTCAAGCTGTTCAGCTATCATAGCTCTGATTTTTTCAAATACCATATATGCCTCCTAAAGCCCGCGAGGGCTTATTTTCAAAGAATTGACAAGTATATGTTATTTATTTTCAATTGCTTTGTCAACACTTAGTTTTTCGGGTCCGGAACGAACTTTGCAAGGGCAGCAATAAGATATTTGTAGCCGGCATCGATAATCTTGTCGGGAATGGGATCGATAAGTCCGAGGTACCATGTGTTCTTGCACTTGTAGTTGGTCTTCGGGTGCTTCGCGTAGATAGCCTCGAGGACGCAGTCGGTGAGATAATGCATCTCATTCGGATGAGCCATGGCAATTGTCATCATAGGCTTCATGACCTTGAGAACATCCCTGTAGTGCTCGGTCTTCTCAAAAATCTTCTGGTAGCCGTCTGTGGCCTGGCCGTGCATGCCTGTCTTGAATGAGCCCGGCTGAATCTTGATAACCTTTATGCCGAGGAAGTTGAGCTCGCGGCGAAGGCCTATTGTGTAAGCCTCAACAGCGTACTTGGAGATGGCATAAGGTGTGTTGAAAGGCTGGGGCTTCTCCCATCCGCACTCGGATGAGAAGTTGATGATACGTCCCTTGCATGCGTTTACAAGCGGGAACATTGCCTTGTTAACACGAACCATACCGAGAAGGTTTACGTTTACAATCTTCTCGACAACGGCTGCGGGGTCGCCTTCAATGAGTGAATCCATTGTGTGGATGCCTGCGCAGTTTACGACTACGTCGAGGTGATCGGTGTACTTTTTGATCTCCTCTGCAGCCTTGAAGCACTCCTCCTGGGAAGAGATGTTGCAGTGAATGGGAATGACTCTGTCAGAGCAGCGGGCAATGAGGTCGTCACAGGGAGTTCTGTTGTAACCTGCGAATATTGTCCACTCGCCCTTCTTGTCAAGAGCCTCAACGCAGGCGCCTGAAATGCCGCCTGCTGCACCGGTGAATAATGCGTATTTCATTTGGATAGTCTCCCCTCGTAATTAATACAAGAACAATTTTACAAGAATGTCCAAAGGAATTCAACAACCTTTTATAATAAATGGGAAACGGGCGATGTAAAAGCTCAGACCTTCACAGGTGTAAGTTTTTCACAGCGGAAAATCTGAAAATGCGGAAAACTTTTGTTTTAATTCCAAAACAGAAAAAACAGGCCAAATTTTCGTAAAGAGTTTTACTTGCATTAAACAATATTGTCAACAATTTTTCCAAAACAGAAAAATATCGGAGACTCTTGTCAATATATGCCGAAAGTACTAAAATTGAATTGTCCGATTCGGACAAGTACTAAATGAGGAGATAATGAAATGGATATTTCAGCACTATCTTTGGTAATCAGCCCGAAGACCGGTGAAGAGATGAGTATTGCCTCACTCGCAGTCCCCGCAGGTGATCCGTTTTACGATGTACTCACAATCGTAGGCGGTCTCTTCTGGACAATAACCTATATTCTCATCATCTACTACGGCTTCAAGCACAAGACCTCAGGCATGCCCCTTCTGGTTCTCGGCCTCAACTGGGCCTGGGAATTCATCTTCGCCTTCTGCGGCACACCCTTCGT
>CAMYWC010000062.1:0-4842 GCA_947302545.1 uncultured Clostridia bacterium
ACATCTTCGTCATCAAAGCTGGATGAGAATGTCGGTGAACTGACTGTGATTCCGCCGAGAAGAGATGCAACAAAACCGGTCAGGACGGCAACGCCCCAATGGCCTTGAAGTTTTTCACGAGCCAGTGCTCTGTACTCTTTTGCTTTCATTTTTTGTTTCCTCCTACTTGTTAAGTTGATCGAGGGTCAAATTAAAGCTCGGCAGAAATTCCCTGAGGAATATTTCCGCTGCCTCGCAATTTAAACTATGGATTGCTGCCTCAGTCGCTTCACGGGCTTTGTCAAACTCGCGGTTACCGGCCTTCTGTTCTTCGATGCACTTTATAAGTGCACTGATTTTATCGGCAGCCTTGTTGAGTTTCCAAAGCTCGGCGTCTTCCTCCTTCGGAAGAAGGATGTCCTCATACTCAGAACGCAGATCTTCCGGAAGCATTTCAAGAAGCTTAAGTGTAGCTATCTTTTCAACGTCCTTATACGCGTTAGTTATATCAGGACTGAAGTACTTGACGGGCGTAGGCATGTCGCCCGTTAAAATTTCCGATGCGTCGTGAAACAGCGCAATAAGCGCAATCTTTCCGGGGTCATATTCCGTACCCAGACGCTTATTGCTGATGACGGCGAGGGCGTGGGCCACTACAGTCACTTCATAGGAATGCTGAGTGAGGGATTCCTCCTCAGTATTCCGCATGAGAGCCCACCTGTCGATATACTTCATTCGCGACACAAAGGCGTAAAAGTCATTCTGCAAGGCTCTCACCCCCTTATGCAAACAAAGCCCGCTTGATTACCAAGCGGGCCTCACCAGCTATCTTATTTATTTCTTGTCTTTTTAGGCTTCGCTGCTCTGCGCATCTTCTTGCCGGCTCTGTCATAAGTTGCAGAACGGCCTGTGTACATGAGTATAATCGCGATGCATGCAAACATGAGGCAAACCATCATGAGAACAAGTGCAACAATTGCGATGATACCTATAAGTGCAGTTGTAAGCATAAGATACTTCCCCTTTATAAAACTATACTACGAATACAGATATTAAATGATAAATATGAACATATTATGAACAAAAGCCCATATTGTAAAAAATATCTCTATTTGCTACAATTTTCCTATGCAATTTATCAGCGAGGGAGGTGGAATTATGGACAGCAGTTTCTTCTTCAGTTTCGGTCGATGGGTCCTTCCCATCCTGGCCTTTTACATTATTTTCGGCTGCGGCATCTCTCTGATCCGCGGCAACAAAAAGACAGGCACAATCGGCTATCTCATAAATTCCGCCAACCGAGAAAAGTTGCCGCTCGACGGTTAAGAGACAGCAATCTGCCGCAGCCTCGACTTCGACATTGTTTTGAACTACACGACTGTCTCGCGTTTCCACGCAGTGCTTACGAAGCGAGGCGGCCGTTGGCTTGTTTTTGACACCCATTCAAAGACGGGAACATTCGTCAACGGCAACCGTGTCGACGACCTGAATCTTCAGCCCACTGAAGTGAAGAGCGGAGACACGCTGGTCTTCGGCAATGCGATCTTCGCGTTTTACGATCTCGAAGATCTGCAGAACGAGAAGACCCCTCGCGAAGTCCCCGAGGAAAACCCCGCGCTCTTTGAAACAGGCGAGGAGTTCCTCACGTGTGAGATATGTCTGCCTTAGCACCTGAAGAGAGGATGGAATTTAAAGATCGTTCTGACAGGTGATGAAATCAACATCGACAACGCTGCATCAATTCTCATAGGACGAAGCAACGAAGCCAATGTCCAGATTTCCAATCCGGCGGTTTCACGCTCACACGCCCTGCTTTCCCGCTCCGACGAGGGCTGGATTATCGAGGACCTTGATTCCGCCGCCGGAACACTCTTAAACGGAGTGGAAGTAACAGAATGCACGCCGCTTAAAGACGGCGACATCATAGAAATCTGCGGATTTACACTTAAATTCTCGCAGAACTCATAAGGGAGGAAAAAAGTTGAACGGACCGCGTTGGTTCCCAACCATGCTTTTAATCTCCATATTCCAGATAATCACATTCTACCAGGTCATTTTTAAAGCGGATGGTACGCTGAATACGGCTGCAGGCATAGTATTCATCGCGTTCACCGCAATAGAATGGCTCTGGTCTGTCATATCCACAATCAAACTGAGAAAATCCTCTCTGGCGCTCGAATACATCGCCTTCTTCCTCACGGGAATAAGCCTTGTTGTCAATGCCAGCGTGGGAACGGCGCAGCTCATAAAGCAGTTCATCGCCGTTGTCCTCGGTTTCGCTGCTTTTGTCATTCTCCTCTTCATCGTCGCCGATGTTGAGAGAGCGGAAAAATTCCGCAAGCCTTTCGCTGCCGCTTCAATCGTAATGCTCCTTGTCACGCTGATTTTTGCGAGAAACATAAACGGTGCGTACAACTGGCTCTCTTTCGGCGGATTCTCGATTCAGACCTCCGAACTCGTAAAAGTTACATTCGTCTTTGTCGGCGCAGCGACACTTGAACAGCTTCAGTCACGCCGAAGCCTCACACAATACGTAATATTCGCGGTAATCTGCATAGGCATGCTCTTCCTGATGCGTGATCTCGGTACCGCTCTCATATTCTTCTTCACATTCGTCGTGCTCGCATTCATGCGCTCCGGTGACGTACGTACGATTCTGTTCCTCATCCTGGGCGCGGCAATGCTCGCCGGTCTCGTCGTGCTTATGCGGTCGGACTACATAATGCAGCGATTCGCCACATACAGGCATGTCTGGGACTTCTCAAACGGAAAGGGATACCAGCAGACACGTGTCCTGACATATTCCGTAAGCGGAGGTTTCCTGGGCCTCGGCATAGGAAACGGCCATTTGAGGGATGTCTTTGCTGCAACGGAGGACCTGATATTCGGTGTGCTCTGCGAGGAGTGGGGTATGCTGATAGCATTCCTTGTCGCGGACGCATTCATATTCATTTTCATTCACAGCATTCGCTGCGCCAAAGGCGCTCGCAGTGCTTTCTATTCCATTTCATGCTGTGCCGCCGGCGGACTTCTGCTCTTCCAGGCAGCACTGAACATCTTCGGCGTAACCGATTTCCTGCCGATGACCGGCGTCACCCTGCCGTTCGTCAGCCGCGGCGGCTCCAGTACAATCTCGTGCTGGGCCCTGCTCGCCTTCATCAAGGCCGCCGACAACAGAACATGGGCGGGAGGTAAGCGATGAACAGAATTTTCAGAAGATCATACATAATGTACGTCTTTGCGCTCGCCTTCCTGTTCGGACTCATCCTCCTTTTCTTCACGATGGGTGTGAACTCAGACGACTGGGTCGTAAAAGAATACAACAAACACCTGTACTCAAAGGGTGAACTCATTGCCGCAGGCACGATAACCGACAGATACGGAGTAGTCCTCGCACAGACTGTTGACGGCGAGCGCAAATTCGCCGAAGACAAAAAAGTCCGTGAGGCCACCCTCCATGTTGTCGGTGACACCGGCGGATTCATCGCCACCGGCGTTCACTCAGCCATGAAGTCCAACCTCACGGGATACAGCCTTTTAAACGGTGTATACAAACTCAAAAGAGACGGCGCAGGCAACGACGTACAACTCTCAATTGACTCGCGTCTCTGCGTCACCGCTATGGAAGCCCTCGGAAACTACCAGGGCACCATAGGTGTATATAACTACAAGACCGGAGAAATCTACTGTGCGGTCTCTCTTCCGACTTACGATGTATACAACAAACCGGAAGACATTGCCACAGACAAGACAGACAAATACGACGGCATCTACTTAAACCGCTTCTTCAGCGGTGTATACACCCCCGGATCCACCTTCAAGATTGTCACTGCCTGCAGTGCAATCGAAAATATAATCGACATAAATCAGCGTTACTTCACTTGCAACGGCGCCTGGTACAACAAGGCGGGCAGTGTCGTAAAATGTAACGGCGTACACGGCACAGTCAACTTTGATCAGGCACTTCAGCAGTCATGCAACTCAGCCTTTGCCGCCATCGCTGCCGAACTCGGCAACGAAAACATGCAAAAAACGGCTGAAGAATGCGGATTCAACAGACGTGTCATGGTAGACAATATAAGATGTGCAACAAGCCGGTACAATGTCAAGGATGCGGCTCAGATAGACCGTGCGTGGTCCGGTATCGGCCAGTATACGACACTTGCGAACCCCTGCCATATGGCAACCCTGATGGGCGCCATAGCAAACCGCAGCGGTTTTACTCCGGCACCTACGCTCATAAAAGGAAAAACCACATCCAAGATTGACTATATGGGCTCCGTCCCCGCAAAGCGCCTTGACGATATGCTCCGTGCAAACGTTGAAGGCTACTACGGCGACAACCATTTCCCGAATCTCCAGATGTGCGGCAAGACCGGCACGGCTCAGGTCGCCGATGACAAGCCCCACACCTGGTTTGTCGGCTATTCACAGCGCGCTGACATGCCGCTCGCCATCGTTGTTGTCTGCGAAAACAGCGGCGATTACGGCATCAACATCGCACTTCCCATCGCCGGCACAGTCATGCAAAAAGCCTACGAGCTCTATGTCCTCGCCTACGCAGACTTAGGCTCGGAGGGCTGATCCTTTTTCTTCGTTTTCTTCTTCTTTTCAGGAGGAGTCTCTGCAAGGGACTCCTCCTTTTCTTTTTCTTCAGCTTTCTCCTCAGCTGCTTCCTCAGTCTTTTCTCTGTCACCGAAGCGTCGTCTCTCATCGGTCTGCTCGGCGATTTTATCGAGATTTGCAACCACAAACGCCTGCGCATTTATGTCGTAATAACTCTTCTTTATGATTTCGCCTCGCAGATTCTCTTCCTTTGTTACAATTCCGAGGCTCTCGCCGTTTTCCGTAGCCACGCGGGTA
>CAMYWC010000063.1:0-4763 GCA_947302545.1 uncultured Clostridia bacterium
GGAAGACCCGCACGCCGACATCGGAGACAAGTTCGGCCACGCACTTGCGGCCGCGCTCGTCGCTCATCGTCGTGATGAAACCGCGGGGTTTGTTGAGCATGATATAGCGAAACTCAGTCTCGGCATGGACAGCCTGTCCCTCGACCGAAACCTTGTCTTTTTTCGGGTCAACCTTGTCGCCGATTGAAGCGACCTTTCCGTTGACCTTAACCTTGCCGGAGGCTATGAGTTCCTCCGATTTCCTGCGGCTTGCGATGCCGCAGTCCGCCATGTACTTCTGGAGTCTTATTTTATCGTCAGACACGCAGAAAAACCCCTCTTTCAAGTACCCTCAATATACGACTAATGCGGGGCCGACCCTGTCAGCCCCGCTATTATTCAGCATTTCAATCAGTTTTTCTTGATGAGGCCGGTTACCTTGTCGAACATCTCGGGCATAAGGTTAACCATTCTCTCAGCGGCGTTGTCATAAGCAGTGATATGCTTAAGAGTTACCTGGCCGTTCTGGATGAGAAGGAATGCAACAGGAGTGATTGTGACGCCTGCACCGCCTGCGCCGCCGAAGAGTTCCCTGTTCTTTGAAGGGAAGTCTGTGCCGCCGCTTGCGAAGCCGTATGTTACCTTTGAAACGGGGATGATTGTAAGACCCGACTCAGTGTAAACGGGATCGCCGATGATTGTGGAAACGTCAATCATATCCTTGACTTTCTCGATTGTTGTCTGGAGCATTCCTGCTGTTGCTGTTTCTTTCATTTTAAGCACCTCAGTTTATTTTAATTGATTGGTTGTTATCTTATGCCACTGCAGAACCTGCCTGCGAGGCGTTTTTCGACTTGATCTTTTTAGTCTTGCTGTAGTCCCTGTAGAACTTAAAGCCGTCTTTTCCGAGTCTCGGTACGAGACCTATGAACGGTGTGAACAGGAACAGAGGACGGAAGGCCACGGTCACATGTATTTCACCGCTGTCTTTCTTCGCGAGATAGTCAGGCGTCATGTCGAGGCTGACATCCTTCGTGTTAAGACTGTTCATTATCCTTCCGAGTGACGGATAGGCAACTGCGGCTATGCGGCCGTACTTTAATGCTGTCGAAGCGGCATCTTTTCCGCTCACGACAAGTCCGACATTAAAACGTTTGATTACGATTCTTCTTCCTACCTTGCCGAGTGTGTGGCCGGTATCACTTCCGAGTGAAGATATGAGAGCGAGAATCGAGTCGGTTGAGAAACCGGAAAGGAAACTCTTAACCTTGTCGTATGTGCCCGGAATATCCGCGGCTTTCCATGAAGTCTTGATACTTTCGATCTTTGAGACTTCATCCTGGTTAACGACATTCGGCAGCGGCTCGCCCTTCTCTTCGGCTTCAACTGCAGCCTCGTAAGAAGCCTGTGCGCGAGGGATCTCCTCGTTCAGCCTGCGCTCCTCCTCTGCGATACGTTTCTCCTCTTCGCGGATTTCGACAGCCGTGTTCAGGTCTTTCTCGGCAGCCTTTTTCTCCTTTGTCTCCTCAAACTTCTCCGTAGCCTTGGCCTTGGCCTTGTTTGAGACCTTTCTTGCCGTAGGTCCGAACCAGGAGCGGATGTAGCCCATCAGCTTGGCGCGGCGCCTCTTGGCCTTTTCGGAGAACATCTCGGGGTAAACTTTCAGCTTGATAATGCCGTACTTGACCCAGAATCTCTTCTTCTCGTCTGCGTAGTCACCGATAATCTGGATTTTGACCGAGAGGGCAAAAAGAACAAATCCGATGATAAGTACCGCAAGCACAAGTACGATAAAGATAAGCCAAAAGAGGATTTTAAGAAGTACCAATAATCAACACCTCCCCCTGTGTATATTTTGAATAATTTTGAACAATTTTATTCGGCGTCCTCCTCGGGCTCCTCCTCTGTCGCCTCGGGTTCCTCAGAACCGGGAAGCGCGGGGAGCTCATCGAGAGACTCCATACAAAAACAGCGTAAAAACGCCGGTGTTGTACCGTATACTATCGGCTTACCGGGGAGATCAAGTCTTCCCCTCTCCTCAATGAGGTCTTTTTCGGTAAGCGATGTAATTACTCCGGAACAGTCAACTCCGCGAACCTGTTCGATGAATGACTTTGTTACCGGCTGGTTGTATGCCACAACCGCAAGGACTTCAAAGGCAGCCTGCGAGAGGGGCACGTTGCGGCGCATCTCGAGGACGCGACGGACCTCTTCAGAGAACTCGGTGCGCGTGCACATCTGGAACTTGTCGCCGAGGTGGAGGATACAGATTCCTCCGTCGCGTTCGTCATACTCGGCCTTCAGGTTCAAAAGGACCTGCTCGGCAAGTTCGGGTTCTATCTCGAGTGCGCTTGAGAGACGGGATACGGGCACCGGATCGCCGGCTGCGAAGAGAATGGCCTCCACGCTCGCCTGCAGTGTCTTAGCGTTCAAGTTTCTCAACTCCCGTTCTTCTCGTTGTTAAGTGTGAATTTCATCTCGTCGCCCTCGCCCTGCGCGGTCATACGGCCGGCTTTCAGGAGTTCTAGGACCGCGAGGAAGGTCGCGACCATGTCCGAGCGGGACTCCGAGGCCTCAATAAGCGACCTGAAACTCATGTTGCCGCCCTTTAATGCGCGGCGAAGTATAAAGACAATCTTGGAAGATACGGATACGATCTTCCTCGATACGATTGCGGTGAATGACGAAGCCGGGGGCGGCAGCTTTCTGGCGCCTTTGCCGAGGGCTGAGATATAAGCCCTGAAGAGCTCATCCGGCTCGTGGAACAGCCTGTATGTGGTGTCCCTGTCGATAACATCGGCCTTCCTGCCGATGAAGTCAAAGCCTTTCGCCTCATCCGCGAGCTTGCCTGCCATGAGCTGGCAGTCGCGGTACTCGAGGAGCTCGCCCTGGAGCTCGGCTTTGAGCTGTTCGGCTTCCTCGTGCTTGGGCAGCAGCGACACCGTCTTGATGTAGACGAGTCTTGCGGCCATCTCCAGAAACTCGGAAGCGACCTCCATGTCTGAGTCCTGCATTGCCCTTACGTACTCCGTGTACTGGTCAACGAGGGTGACAATGGGAATGTCCATAATGTCAAGCTTGTGCTTGGTGATGAGGCTTAAGAGCAGGTCCATGGGACCTTCAAAAACCTCGAGTTTGTAATTAATCTTCTCCATGGCGCACCCCTTAAAACGGCAGGGCACAGAGCCAGTAGAAGAATTTGATGATGAAGTTTGAGATGAACTCAACGGGTATGGCCAGGATTCTCGTAAAGAAGAGAATGATGACGATGATCATTATCATCTGCTGATTCTGTAATACCATTTCTTCCGTTTGGGGTTTCAAAAAGGCACGGACAATGGTAAAGCCGTCAAACATGGGTATGGGCAGAAGGTTTAAAACTCCGAGCCAGATGGTAATCTGAGCCGTGACCTGGAGAAAGATGTCAACTGCCTGGCCCATGACGATGCCCATGAAATTCGGTGCGACGACATTGAGCAGCACGCGGATGAAAATGAGCACCAGACCGAGGAGCAGGTTTGAGAGAGGACCCGAGGCGGCGATTATCGCCATCTCCTTCTTCGGATTCTTGAAGGCGTACGGGTTTACTCTGCAGGGTTTGCCCCAGCCGAAGCCGATGAGGGCAATCATAACTGCGCCCAAAGGATCAATATGAGCAAGCGGGTCGAGCGAGAGCTGACCTGAGGTCTTTATGCTCTTGTCTCCGCGCTTATAGGCAACGTAGCCGTGCGCGAGTTCATGTACGGGTATACAGACGAAAACGAGAAAGACCGCAGCCACAACCGTTACTGCTATTGTCAGTATGTCTCCGCTGAAAAGAGCGCGAAGCAGCATGGGCTATCCTCCTCATTTAATATCTAATGCGCAAAATAATACATATAATAGAATACTAAAAAACTTATAAACCGTCAAGGTTTTATTGCCACTGCGCGATGTATTCCGGCAAAATCATCGAGCGTGTACACCGCCCCGTCGGATGCGGCCGAAAAGATGCTCTTTACATCTTCAGCCTGGTCCTCACCGCATTCGACGATCAAAAGGCCGCCGGGCCGGACAAGCGGGAGCCAGCGATCAGCGATCGCACGGTAGAAGACGAGGCCGTCTTCTCCCCCGTCGAGTGCCTCGACGGGCTCCCGCAGAACCTCTGTCTGCAGGGCTTCAAACTCACTTTTTCGCACATACGGAGGGTTTGAGACAATCACGTCAAAGCGGCCTTTTGTAAGATGACCGCAGCCTTCGAGAATGTCATCATTGAAGGCACTCACCTTCACCTGATTCAGGATTATGTTCTGCTTTAAAAACTCAAACGCAGCGGGACTTTTTTCGACCGCGAGGACCTTCGCCTCGGGGCAGTTTTTCGCGATTGATATTGCTATGCAACCGCTTCCGGAACAGAGGTCGAGCACCGTCTTTTCCCCGTCACTGCGTCCTTTCAGAAATTCCAGTGTCTCATCGACAAGCAGTTCCGTTTCAGGACGCGGAATAAGCACTCCCTCGCCTACACGGAATGTGCAATTATAGAAGTCCCACTCGCCGATAATATACTGCAGCGGCTCGCCCGAGAGGCGCCTTTTGACCGCCGCCCAAAGGGCGTCACCGGAGAAGGCGCAGCAGAGCTCGCGCGCATCAACAGAGGCGTCGTCGGGATCGACGACGCCGCACAGTTTCTCATATACGGATTTTTCAAGCAGTTTTTCCGTCATTTTATATCCAGATCCTCATCGTGCTCAAGCACGTATTTGAAGGCCGCAATTCCGACCTCTATCATACTGTCATCAGGCTCA
>CAMYWC010000064.1:0-4749 GCA_947302545.1 uncultured Clostridia bacterium
GCGGACAGGCACTCGACCTGCCGATATTCATAGACACCGAGACCGCCGCCGGCGGACAGGGCCGTGCGGACAATCTGACAACGGCTCAGCGCACGGCAGTCTGTGTGGCATTCTGCAACACCATTCAGAATTCGGGTTACAGAGCCGGTGTCTATTCGAATAAGTATTTCTACACAAGCAAGCTGAACACATCTCAGCTTCTGCCGTTTACCATCTGGCTTGCCGAATGGCCGTCCAATTATACGGCTGACTCAAAGCCCTCTTACTCCGGCCGCTATGAGATCTGGCAGTTCTCCGAGCGCGGAGACGGAGCCACATACGGTATGGGCAGCAAGTATGTCGACATGAACTATTCGTAACGGAGGGAAATTTATGATCGCAAATGTTAAAAAATATGCCTCTGTATCCGGCCTCATTATAGGCCTGTTCTGGGCGCTCTGTTACTATCTGCTCTCAGTCCTGATCTCTGCGGGATGGTTCCCGCAACCTCTGGCTGCGGGCATACTGGTTGCGGCACCGCTTATCATAACAGGCGGAGGCCGTCTGAAGGGTTTCATGGACTGTGCTCATGACAGGACGCTCTCAACCGTATTTCTCTTCTTTGCCTTCTACGCTTCGGCTCTGAGCCTGGACTTTGAGAACGAGAATTATTTCATCCTCATTTTCATCCCGCTCATCCTGCGCTGCTGCGGCAAAATCGCATTGTCGGTAATGCCCGCGTCAATAGGCAGTGACGAGGAAAAATTCCAGAAGACGGTGGACAATAAGAAACTGGCGGTATGGTTTGCGATTGTTATTATTGCTGCTGTACTCGGCACCGTAATCACGAAGTTTTACGGACTGGCGATAGTCGCAGGACTCAACGGTTTCTTCCTCACTCTCATGTATGCGTACAGAAAGAATGACGGAGTCTCGGAGAACGTTGTTGACTACGCCATGATAAATGGCGAAGCATGGGCATTTATGATGTTTGCGCTCGTTAATCCGTTCGTTGATTACTTCATGAATAAAGTTCTTGCTTTTTAAACTTTTAAGTGTTATTATTATCAACTGTAATGACTAAGGGGAGGTGTAGACATGCCTAACATCAAATCAGCTAAAAAGCGCGTTAACGTTAACGCTTCCAAGGCGCAGAGAAACAAGTCTGCAAACACTGCTTTAAAGACTGCTCTCAAGAAGGCCAACGCTGCCATTGAGACAAACGCAGATAACAAAGACGAACTCGTAGCTGCTGCTGTTAAGAAGATTGACCAGGCTGCAACAAAGGGTCTCATCCACAAGAACAATGCTGCACGTAACAAGTCAGCCCGTGTAAAGAAGGCCGCAAAATAAGTTATAAAAACAACCGGGATTGAGTTTTCTCAATCCCGGCTTTTTTGTTGCCTATTTGTAAAGGAAGACCGCAGCCTCGTACGGGCGTAGGAAGAGTTCGTCATTGTCTCCGCTCGGTTTGTCCGGATAGTTGTAAAGGGCGATGTATTTCTCATTGAGAGAGAAGCCCTTCGGAGCCTTAAAGTGCAGATTCTTATCTGAGAAGGAGCAGACAATAAGCGCTTTGTCCTTACCGTATGTCATCTCATAACAGTAGAGTTTTTTACTCTTCCTGAAGTGCTCCTTGTACTTTCCGTAAACAAAGACCTTGTTGCTCTGCCTGAGTCTGAAGAGCTTTCGGTAGTAATTGAGTACGGAGAAGGGGTCGGCCTCTTCGGCTGCAACATTTATTGTTCTGTAGTTTTTGTTTACGCCGAACCAGGGCGTTCCCGTTGTGAAACCGGCATTGGCCGAGGAGTCCCACTGTACCGGAGTCCTGGAATTCTCGCGGCTGGTCTTATTGGCTATTTTAAGATATCTCTTCTTCGAAACACCGAGTTTCCTGAAGACACGCTCGTTGTTGAATGTCACTACATCCTTGAACTCGTCAAGCGAGTCCAGCTTATTGTTTACCATGCCGATTTCCTGGCCCTGGTAGATAAAGGGCGTGCCGCTCATGAGGAAGGCCGCGGTGGCAAGCATCTTGCCGCTCTCGTCGCGGAATTCCTCGCTGCCGTAACGGCTTATGACGCGCGGATGGTCATGGTTTTCAATGTACAGCGCGTTCCATGCCTTACCGTACAGTTTTGTCTGCCACGCGCCGAGAGCCTTCTTGAACTTTCTCAGTGAGAACGGAAGGTGGACTGTGTCCGTCATGAAGCAGTCGGCATTCATGTGGTCAAAGCTTATCATCATGTCAAAGACCCTGTCATCGCCCGAGGTGAATCTGAGGGCGTCCTTTGCGCCCGTCATGGGGGACTCGGCTACGACAAAGCAGTCGTATTTATCTATTACATCCTCACGGAATTCCTTTAAGTATTTCATGAGGTTGGGACCCTTGTTGTAGTGCTCGATACCGCATGCAATGGGCAGGGGAAAGCCATTCGGAAAGTCCGGATCTTTCGAGATGAAGGTAATTACATCTTCACGGAAACCGTCCACTCCCATGTCCAGCCAGAAGCGCATAATGTCCTTGACTTCCTCGCGCACCTTGGGGTTGTCCATATTGAGGTCCGGCTGGCCCTTTGCGAAGGCATGCATATAGTACTGGTCGCGCTCGGGCACATATTCCCAGGCACCGCCCTCAAAAAGCGAGGTCCAGTTGTTAGGGGGACCGCCGTTTTTGCCGTCTTTCCAGATGTAGTAGTCGCTGTACGGATTGTCCCGCGATTTTCTGCTCTCCTTGAACCAGTAGTGTTCGGAGGATGTATGGTTCACCACGAGATCCATGATGATTTTCATATCTCTCCTGTGAGCCTCGTCCACTACCTGCTTAAAGAGGTCTGAATCGCCGAAGTCGGGATGGATGTCCTTGTAGTCCGAGACGTCATAGCCCCAGTCCGCGTTGGGTGAGGGGTAGATGGGCGAGAACCAGATGGCATTTACGCCGAGACTCTTAATATAGTCCAGCTTTTCGAGCACGCCGTAAAGGTCGCCTGCGCCGTCGCCGTTGCCGTCTTTGAAGGAGCGGCACCAGATCTGATAGACAACGAGTTCCTTATACCATTCGTTTGACATAACAATCCTCCTTTATGTGTACATTATAGCACAATGTGTGATATAATCATCTCATCAGAATGTACGAGAGGTGTCATATGGAAATATGGGCACACAGAGGGTGCAGTTTCAGGCATCCGGAGAATACACTTGAATCTTTTGAAGCCGCGGCGAAGCTTCCCGGACTCACGGGCATAGAGCTCGATGTCCAGCTGGCCAAGGATGGCGTACCTGTGGTGATTCACGATGAAAAGCTCGATCGGACCACTACAATGGTGGGATATGTAAAGGATTGGGCCTTTACAGAATACGAGAAATATACGAAAATCCCCAGTCTGGAACAGGTGCTCACACTCCTCAAACCCTATATGGATAAGGGTTTGCTGCTCAATATCGAGCTTAAGAATTCCGAGATAAGATACGAGGGAATGGAGCAGAAGGTCATGGATATGGTCTCACGCTTCGGTCTTGAGGATAAGGTCATCTACTCCTCCTTCAATTCGGACTCGACTAAATTGATAAAGGAAATGAACCCGGCCGCAAATGTGGCATGTCTCGGCGAGGACATAATCGACTGCATGAACGACTGCAATTTCAAAGTTCACGGTGATGCGGTTCACCCTTATATACGCAAGGTCAATCTGCCTCTCTTTGCTCTTGAGGGCACGAAGGTGCGTGTCTGGACGAAGGACCCGCTTTTCCCGCACGAGCATTTCATGAGGGAGCACGACCTGAAAAAACTTGAAAGCAAAGGTATAGCCGGTATTTTCCTGAACAATCCGGAAGATTACCTTAAAGTATAGGAGGTTACTGCCATGGCTAAATATTGTCCGAGCTGCGGAGCTGAGCTCGAAGAGAACGCGAAGTTCTGCAAGGCCTGCGGAGAGAAAATCGGCACGGGTGCCGCTGCTGGCGCTGCTGCAGGAGCAGCCGCGGGTTCGGTCTTTGACGAGGCCGCGGAAAAGCTCAAGGACCTTAACAACACCGCAGATTCAACATCCGAGTTTGATCCCGAAGACATAGCGAAGAACAAGATCTTCGCCATCTTTGCTTATCTGGGCTGGCTCGTACTCATTCCCATCTTCGCCGCAAAGGAATCGAAATTTGCCCGCTTCCACGCGAACCAGGGTATAGTACTCGCCATAGCGTCTACACTCGGAATCATCCTCATCAGCCTGCTCCCGAGCATAAAAATCGTTTATCTGATAGCATGGCTGTTTGAACTCGCCGTATTCGCCCTTATGGTAATAGGCATCTACAATGCCGCAAACGGCAAGGCCAAGGATCTTCCCGTAATCGGCACATTCAGAATTTTAAATTACTGAGAAACAGCAAAGCAGCGTAAAGCCGGGCCAAAACCCGGCTTTTTGCTTTTTTAAAAAAAGTGCTTGCATTTTAATATACTTTTTGTTAAACTAATTTTCGCTGTATTTTAGTGGCGTAGCCACAATTGTTGATAAGGAGGTGCCGAACAATGGCAAAATGCGAGTACTGCGGTAAAGACGTTTCTTTCGGCATTAAGGTTTCCCATTCACACAGACGTTCAAACAGAACATGGAAGCCGAACGTAAAAAGAGTTAAAGCTATCGTTGACGGTTCTCCGAAGAGAGTATACGTTTGCACACGCTGCCTTCGTTCCGGTAAGGTTCAGCGCGCATAAGACAGCTTAACGGGAGCTACGCTGTAGCTCCTTTTCATACAGCGGAATAGTGTAACGGTAAC
>CAMYWC010000065.1:0-4692 GCA_947302545.1 uncultured Clostridia bacterium
CTCAGCAGAGGAAACCGCAGTATCCGACACCGAAACCGCGCCAGCCGCAGAGAACAGGCAGACGCTATTCCTCAAAGACGAGGAGACCCGTTCAGGCCGGAGCAAAGGGCCAGGGCGGCTTTACACTCGGTGCATTCATCAAACAAAACGGCGCAAAGGGAGCGATAATCTATGTCGCGGTCCTTGTGGCTATCTCTGCGCTCTTTTCAATCTATGCCATGTCCTTCATGAACGATATATTCGCCTTCAACCGCAGCGATGAGGTCATAACAGTCAAGGTTTCCGAGAACATGACCACGAACAAACTCATCAACCAGTTTAAAAAGCAGGGCCTCATAAAGCGCAAGGGTCTCTGCAAGATGTTCATGACCGTTGCGGGAGGCATGCATAAGTCAACCGACTTCGACAAATACCTGAGTGGTGTTTACGATCTCAAGCCTTCAATGGGTCTTGAGAAGATGCTCCTCTCCTGCCAGGAAGAGCAGAAGAGCGAGACCGTAACGGTAACGATTCCCGAGGGCTTCAACATACAGCAGATTGCCATGAAACTTGAAAAGGCCAATGTCTGCACATCGGCCGACTTCTATAAGAACCTCGAGAGTGCGACATTTGAATATGACTTCCTCGAGGGCATTGAGAACAAGTCCTCACGTTACAACTATCTTGAGGGCTATCTCTACCCCGACACCTATGAATTCTATGTCGGACAGAGTGCGAGCTCGGTCATCAGGAAACTCCTTGAGAACACTGACAAGAAGTGGACCAAGGAATATGCCAACAAGGCCAAGGAACTCGGTATGTCAATGGATGAGGTCCTGACCATGGCCTCCATTATCCAGAAGGAGGCGGGCGATGCAGAGCAGATGCCTATCATCGCATCTGTCTTCTACAACCGACTCAAGTCATCCTCATTCCGCTGTCTCCAGTCGGATGCCACGACGGTATATGTAGCTAAATTCATCAAGCCGAATGTCTCTGTCGGTGAGGCGGATACATTCTCGCAGAAATATGACACATACAAGTGCATAGGCCTTCCCGCAGGTCCCATCTGCTGCCCGGGCGACGACGCCATCTACGCAGTACTCTGGCCGGCGGAGACTGACTACTACTTCTTCGGACATGACACATCAGGCAACATGTATGCAGCGAAGACAGAGGCTGAGCGTAATGCCATGATGTACAAGGCCGTTGTGGGCAATGATGAAGACGATGGTTAAGAGAAGACCTGAACTGCTCGCGCCCGCGGGCGATGCCGAGAGGCTTGAGGCGGCGCTCCTCTTCGGAGCCGACGCCGTGTACCTCGGCGGCAAGCTTTTCAATATGCGGGCAGCGACGGAAAGCTTTGATGATGAGGCGCTGAAAAGCGCCGTCGATAAATGCCATGAAAAGGGCGTTGCCGTCCACCTCGTCGCAAACACGCTTCCGCGAAACGACGAGGTGTCAGCACTTCCCGCGTTCTTTGAGAGCGCGGCGAAGGCGGGGGTTGACGCCTTCATAATAGCGGACATAGGTGTCATGCGCGCGGCGCAGAAGTACGCGCCGGGCATTGACATCCACATGTCCACGCAGACAGGCGTCGTAAACTATGACACCGCCTCCGCGCTCTACGATCTGGGCGCGAAGCGTATTGTTATGGCGCGTGAAGTGTCCCTTAAGGAAATAGCGGAGATCCGAGCGAAGACTCCGAAGGACCTTGAGATAGAATGCTTCGTTCACGGTGCCATGTGTATGTCCTTCTCGGGACGCTGTATGCTCTCAAACTATCTGACCGGCCGCGACGCAAACCGCGGTGACTGTGCCCAGCCCTGCCGCTGGAAATACCATCTGGTGGAGGAGAAGCGCCCGGGTCAGTATTTTGAAATCACGGACTCCGAGGAAGGAACCTATATCTTGAACTCGCAGGATATGTGCATGATTGAGCACATAGGCGAGCTGGTCGACGCGGGCGTCGACAGTTTCAAGATAGAGGGCCGCGCGAAGTCGGCATACTATGCCGCCGCCGTCACAAACGCTTAAAAACTCGTCCGTCGATTTCAGACCCTCGCAGTGGATAATCGACGAGATGAGGAAGATAAGCTACAGAGATTACTGTACGGGCTTTTATTTCAACAGCCCGAATGAGAACGCGCACGTCTACTATGACGGAATTTACATCCGCGAATGGGACATAGTGGCAAACGTGCTGGGTTCTGACGGCGAGTATCTTGAAGTCATCCAGAGAAACCGCTTTTTCAAGGGCGATGAACTCGAGGTCCTCATGCCGCAGACTGAGCCGTTTACGATAAAGACAGAGGTAATGGTAAATGAAGACGGCGAGGAGGTCGTTGTCGCACCGAATCCGATGGCAAAGATCCGCATAAAGTGCGACAGACAGATACCCGCCGGCTCAATACTCAGAAAAATCAGGGACGAATAATGGAAAACATCAGGGAAGAGACTTTGAAGATTGAGGCACTCACTCTTTCGCCTTACGCGCAGCACTGCGCCGAGACGAAGGGGCGTCTCACATTTGAGGAGGAGGACCCCATCCGTACCGCTTACCAGCGCGACCGCGACAGGATAATCCACTCAAGTTCCTTCAGAAGACTCAAACACAAGACTCAGGTCTTTCTGGCACCTACCGGTGACCATTACAGGACAAGACTTACACATACGCTCGAGGTCTCGCAGATTGCGAGGACAATAGCCCGCGCCCTCCGTATGAACGAGGACCTGACGGAGGCCATTGCTCTCGGCCTTCAAGCACTACGAGCAGAGCCTCCGCGTAGTCGATGTCCTCGAGAAGGAAGGCCGCGGCCTGAACCTGACATATGAAGTGCGCGACGGAATAGTCTGCCATACCGTGGGTAAAGAAGCGGACACCCTTGAGGGCAGAATAGTGAAGTACGCAGACCATATAGCCTACATCAACCACGATATTGATGACGCAGAGCGCGCGGGTATTTTAACCGAGGACGATATCCCGACTGAGCTTCGCGATATTCTCGGATACAGCAAGACAAAGCGCATCAACACCATGGTGCTTTCAATCATAGAGAGTTCGGACAGGGAGATTAAAATGGCGCCGGATATTGAAAAGGCGTACAAGGACATTCACGACTTCATGTTCGAAAAGGTCTACACCAACCCCATCTGCAAAGGTGAGGAGGGCAAGGCGATGGAGATAGTCGCGAAACTTTACGACTACTTCGTACAGCATCCCGATGAGATGACGGATGAGTACAGGGCCGTCGCCGCGAACGAGAGTGTGGAGCGGGCCACCTGCGATTACATCAGCGGCATGAGCGACCACTATGCTCTCTCGACTTACAACAAACTTTTCACACCCGTTTTCTGGGTTGACTGACATAAAAAACGAAACTGACGGAAGGAGGGGTAGCCGTGGCAGTGCGATTGAGTGACCAATTTTTGGAACAGCTCAGGGACCGCATAGACATTGAGGACCTGATAGGCGAATATGTCGACCTGAAGCGCGCCGGACGGCTCTCGAAGGGCCTCTGTCCCTTCCACAACGAGAAGACCCCGTCCTTCGTTGTATATGAGGACACGCGCTCCTTCTACTGCTTCGGCTGTGGAAAGGGCGGCGATGCCATAACCTTCATCCGCGACATTGAAAACCTCGAGTATATTGAGGCGGTCAAGTTCCTTGCCGACAAGGCGGGACTCAACATGCCCGACGAGGAGTACGATGACACGATAATCCGGAAGAAAAAGCGCATGCTCGAGATGAACAAGGAGGCTGCGCGCTTCTTCCATGAGTATATGAAATCACAGAAGGGCAGTGCCGGACTGAATTACTGGCTCGGCCGCGGACTCACTCCGAAAACCATAACTCATTTCGGTCTGGGCTACGCCCCTGACGACTGGGATACCTTCATGAGCCATATGCGCTCAAAGGGCTACTCGAATCAGGAACTTTTCGAGGCGGACCTCGCCAGGAAATCCCAGAAGGGCAGTCTGTACCCCACATTCCGCAACAGGGTCATGACACCTATCATTGACCTGCGCGGCAATGTCGTCGCCTTCGGCGGCAGGGTCATGGATGACACTAAACCGAAATACATAAACACGAGGGACACCCTCATCTATAAAAAGGGACAGAATATCTTCGCACTGAACTTTGCGAAGTCCTCGAAGGAGGACAGCCTGATTCTCTGTGAGGGCTATATGGACGTAATAGCCCTTCACCAGGCCGGCTTTACAAATGCCGTCGCGGGCCTCGGTACGGCGCTGACAGACGAGCAGGTGAGACTCATTTCGCACTACTGCTCAAAGGTCTACCTCTCGTACGACAGCGACGAGGCGGGCCGCGACGCCCTGCAGAAGGCACTCGGCAAGCTGACGCGAACTCCGCTTGCCGTCCATCCGCTCACATACACGGATGCGAAGGATCCCGATGAAGTAATCAAAAAATTCGGTCCTGAGCGCTGGAAGAGTATACTCTCAGGCGCCATGAACGATATTGAATACAAACTTGTCAGTATACGAGACGGTCTCGACATCTCCACGGACGACGGGCGCGCAAAATACTTAACGAAGGCCGTGCCTGTGCTTGCGCCGCTGAGCGCAATTGAGAAGGATATTTATGCCTCCCGTCTGGCCGAGGAAACAGGTGTCTCGAAAGACGCGATAATGGTCCAGGTGAAGGACGCCGAGCGGCGCATCGCAAGACGCGCCTCAAGGAGTGACTTC
>CAMYWC010000066.1:0-4655 GCA_947302545.1 uncultured Clostridia bacterium
AACGCTTTCTTATACATTTCAATTCCTCCAAAAACTTTTTACGCTATGTCTGTAAGTTTAAGGTACTTGACCTTACGAAGTGCCAGGAAATTGACCATTGCACTGAAAACAATGGTTATGAGTATTGCAAGGAGCAGGGCCATCGGCCGTGGTTCAAGGACATAGTGTGTTCCTACGCCCTGAAGAAGTATGATTACGCGGTATCCGAGAAGCATTCCCGCTCCGAGGCCGAGGATTATACCTGCAATATTAGACACCACTGTCTCACGAAGGATGTAGCCGATTGCCTCCTTCACGGTGAAGCCGTTTACACGCATGATTGTGAGTTCTCTTCGTTTCTGGTTTACATGCATCGTAACGAGATTCAGGATGATGAAGTATGCCATGACGCCCGCGATAACCACCATGAGAAGGGCTATAAGGTCAAGCGCGGATGCCAGATTTCTGTACTCATCATGTGTCTCAAGCGAATAAGCCGTGCTCTCAACACCGTCTGTCGAAGAGAGTATTCTTTTTGATACCCTCTGCCGTGGCATTCTTATTGATTGTGAGCAGGGTGTTATTCTCCGGAACCTCGCCGAAAATACTCTCATATGTCTTCTCATTCATGAGTATTTCACGGCCGAAATAGTTTTTAAATGTTCCGGCGACCTTTGCGCTGTGCGGCTGCATGTTCCTGTCATATACGATAAAGGTATCTCCCGTTTTAAAATCGACCTTGTCCAGAAGTCCGTCGAACACCCATATGCCTTCGGCATCGGCATCAATCTTCTCTCCTGTGTTTCTGTCAGCTGCGGTGAAGAACGTCTGCATCGCGTCAAGGTCGCCGCAGTAGATGAGACCGGGTTTGATTGAGCCGTCGGCCACGAACGGCATGTCCGCGGTCATGAGGGCAAATGTATCGGCTCCGGCACTTTCAAGCCGTGTCTGTGTAACAGGCAGCTGCTTTTCTGCCGCGTCGTCGGAGAAGATCGTAATTGAATCGTAATGGGTTATTTCAGTAAACTGGCGGTCAATCGCCTGAACAATGCCGATACGCATTGTAAAGCCGGCGACAAGGAGGGCACAGCAGCCCGCAATGCTGACGATTGTTACGGCCACGCGCTTCTTGTCCGTCAGCATGTTGAGCAGGATAAGACGTGTATAGAGCGACTTCGATGAAGACTTTCCGCTCTTTTTGCTTGTGCCGGGAGCCTTGTCCTGCATGAGGTTCATCGCGCTTGAGCGAAGAAGAACCGAGCACGCGCTCCAGACGGCAACTGTCGCGAGTATGATACCGCAGACAATTACTATCAGCGACATCAGGAGAATGAAGGCTTTGTGCGAACATTCAAAATTATAGAATCTGCCGTATGTCACGGTGAGTATGGGCTGAATCAGGAAGTATCCGCCGACAACGCCGAGAATCATACCGATTATTGTGCCGCCCACACCGAACATGAGATACTTTTGGAATATCTCTCTCCGGTAAAGACCGAGCGCCTTGGTGGCACCGACGAGTTTTCTCTGCTCGTCCACTATTCGTCCGATTGTCGCGTATATTACCAGGGCACCGACAAGTATGAAGATAAGGGCAAATGTAATACCCATGTCGGTAATATTCTTTACGGATGAGTCAATCAGACCGTAGGACCCGTTTCCGCCGGGACCGAGAACAACCCACTGACAGGGGTCGACACCGGAAAGGCGCGCCTTGGCCTTCTCAAGTTCGGCGAGGCCGAGATTGTACTCATTGAGGCCCGCCTCATACTGCGCAAGACCGTCGTTGTACTTGCTCCAGCCGTAGTCGAGGGCCGCGCGTGCGTTTCTGTACTCGGTGCGGGCGGCGTTCCACTGCGCCTTACCGTCCTTAAACTGAGCAAGCGCGGCAAGATATTCCGCATGCTTCTCGTCCCAGAGACGGGCGGCGCCCGCGAACTGCTCATATCTGTTTTCATAGCTGTTATATGTCTCCGTAATCTTACGGGCGACAGCCTGAATGATTCCCTCCTCCGGGAATATTTCTATTACGCCGTACACCTTTTCAGCCGCAGCAAGAATCTGCTCTTCCGTAATGCCCTGCTGCAGAAGACTGGAAAGAACAAATGAGATATGGCCCAGCATCGGCTCATTGAGGTCAATGTAGTGGTGCTGCAGCAGATAAAGCCTTGTTGCGGTGAGATTCGGATCATCAACATCAAATGAGCCCGTGGGAGATCCCCACCTGACCGCATCCACGTATTCCTGTCCGAGTCCTTTCCTGATTGCATCTTTGACATTTTCACGGACAGTGTTTTTTGCATCGTCAATGGACCTGTAGCCCTCAGTGAGCTGAGCCCTTGCCTCGGCGAGTTTCTTCTCGGCATCGGAAATTTCTTTTTCCTTCTCCGAAAGCAGCTTGCCGCCGTCGGCATACTCCTGCTCACGGGCATCAAGTTCAGCCTTGCCGGCATCGAGTTCGGCCTTCGCCGCGTCAAGCTGAGTCTTTGCCTCTTTCAGCTGCTCCTCACCATCTGCAATCTGGGCATTGTACTTGTCCATAATTGCGTCCGTGCGACGGTCAGTCTGGGTATCGGCAAGCGCTTCGATTTTATCCAGTACACCTTCTGTATATGCCTTGTAATCCTCGCCGAAACGGTTCGTGCCGATGACGTTTTTAAGACCTACAACGGCCTTCATGCCGCAGCCGTCAAGCGTTTCACGGTCAAAGGCCTCCGGCAGAACCGTCACATACCGTGCACCGGGCATGGCAATCATGTTTACGGCATGATCGGCATTCATGGAGAGGCCGCATACTTTGAATTCTTCACCTTTGAGATAGGCGGCATCCTTTATTGTGATCTTATCTCCCACACGGATGTCGTTTTTCCCTGCCAGTTCAAAATCTATGAGGCATTCGTCCGCGGACTTCGGAAGACGTCCGGAGACAAGTGACGGTACGTTTACTTCCTTCGTCAGGGAAACCACGCTGACGGATATGTCCTCGTTACCTTTTTTCAGTGTTCCGGAGGACTGCCATACAAGTTCGGCATTTTCAACACCGTCTATCTCCTTTAAGGCCTTCAGGTCCTCTTCGGAGACGAGAAGTGACGAGACTATCTCCACATCACGGAATTTGACCGAGTCATAGAACCTGCTCGCGTTACCCGATATTGCTTCCGACGCGAAGTTCAGACCGGTATACGCCATAACCGCCATGGCGGCGATTATGACAATTGACAGAAATGATACCTTCTGCCTGCTTATATTCCTGAGGGAATCTTTGAGTTGTGTTTTCTTCATATAATCACCATACCAGTTCTTCAGCGTGGAGCGGATGGAGATTACGCTTGATGCTCGCTATTTTTCCCGAGCGGACCTTTACGACACGGTCCGCCATCTTCGCGATTTCAGGGTTGTGGGTTACCATCATTACGGTTGTTCCCTCGTCGCGGACAATGTCCTCGACGACCTTTAAAACCTCAATGCTGGTGGTATAGTCGAGCGCCGCCGTCGGCTCGTCGGCCAGGATGAGTTTCGGGCGTTTGACTATGGCGCGTGCTATCGACACGCGCTGCTGCTGTCCGCCCGAAAGCTGGCCGGGATAGTTGTCGGCGCGGTCGGAAAGATTTACCTTTGCAATGGCCTCGGCGGAGTCCATGGGCTCGTCCACGAGCTCAGCCACAAACCTTACGTTTTCAACGGCGGTGAGGTTCGGCATGAGGTTGTATGACTGGAAGATAAAACCTATGTATTTTCTTCTGAACTCGGTGAGGTCGGCATCCGTGGGATGTGAGAAATCCTTCTCCTCCACGAGGAGCTTGCCGTCCGTCAGGGCTTCCATACCGCCGACGATATTCATCATCGTCGACTTTCCGCAGCCCGATTCACCGAGCACTACGACAAATTCGTTCTTGTAAATGTCGAGGTTTATGCCTTTGAGTACCTGAAGGACTCCATCGCCCGAGGGGAATTCCTTTGTGACGTCCTTGAGAGAAATCAGGACCTCTTTTTCCTCCTCTTCGGGGACGATGAGACCCTTTTCCTCTATGGTCATGGCGGCGAGAGATGCCATGCGCTCACAGAGTTGGAGCTCCTCCTCGGTGTACTCGGTTCCGTCATTCTTGTTTATGAGCTGAACGCAGCCTATTACGTCGTTTAAGTTGTTCAGGGGTACGCAGATCATAGTCTTCGCTTCAATGCCGCTGTCCTCAAAGACAGATCCCTCAAAGCGCGCATCGTTCTGCGGGTCGGTTACGAGGATGGATTTTCCGGTCTTTGTTACGACACCCTCGAGTCCTATGCCGTTTTCAACGCTGATGTTTGAAATGTCAGCGGGTCCGACATGAAAAACCGGCGACAATCTGTCCGTCTTGGGGTCAAGATACCAGATGGCGCCCGCCTCACTGTCGAGCTCCCTGATGATAATCTCAAGGCTTCCGGATAAAGCCTCATCCAGATTATCCACTTCAAGCAGCTGCTCCATTATTTTCCAGGTTGCTTTTGTAAATCTGTTGTTTTCCGCCACGTCATATCCTCCATTCGTTATCGGTAAAATACGTAATAATTATATCAATTTTACATTTATTATGACAATGTAAATCCTCCACAATATATGCTATAATATTTTTACATTCATATAAGAGGTAATTGCCATGAAACTCAAATGTCAATACTGCGATCACTACCTTGCGGAC
>CAMYWC010000067.1:0-4615 GCA_947302545.1 uncultured Clostridia bacterium
ACGGGGTCTGTTGATGCCAGTATGCCGATATCCTTCATACAGGGGTCCTCAGCGATGTTACAGCAATCGCAGTCAACCGAGAGATTCTTCATGGCGAAGATGTATACCGCATTTCCACCGAAATAGTCAACAACTGACTTGGCGGCATCTGCCATACACTCGGTGAAATCCTCGTTTGAGGCCATATGGTTCCAGACGACATCCTGGTCGTCATATTCGCCGGCCGAGTGAATGAGGCACTTGCCGACGGTCGAGGCGAAGCCTATGGAGAGCTGTTTGAGCGCTCCGCCGTAGCCTCCCGCCGGATGACCCTTAAAATGGCCGGCTATAAGACATGCGTCGTAATTTTTGAGGTTCTTGCCGACATAGTTCTTTTCAAGAATGTTTCCCGGTTCTACGGGAAGTACCATATCAGGCCCTTCCGCATCCATTATGTCGACCTTAAAGTATTTGGTCCACTCATGCTTGTCAATGAGTTTAAGATGCTTTTCGGTTGAGTTTCTCTCACCCGGGTAAGCCGTGTTGCACTCGACTACGGTATCAACACCGACATGGTCGGCAAGAGGTTTCCAGAAGGTCGGACGAAGGAAATTCTGGTTTCCGTCCTCACCGGAATGAATTTTGAAAGCGATATTGCCGGTGAGTTTTTTGCCGACAGCTTCATAGAGTTTTATTGTTGCTGCGCTGTCGACTTCCTTCGTGAAGTAGACTTTACTTTTCATGTTATGCTCCTTTTCTGTGCTTTATCGTAAGCACGAACGGTATTATCGAAAGCAGGCAGACGATTCCGCCTACGAGGAAAATATTGCCATTGGGAATGTACTGCATCTGTCCGCTCGCGGCGTCAAGGAACTGCTCGCCCGAGCTCTTTACGACTCTCTCGCCTATGATTGAGCCGCCTATCATCGGAATAAGTACAAAGAAGACAATCCATATGCCTTCGAACTGTCCCCTCCTGTCCTCCGGATAAAGCTGGAAGGTCCAGACACGGAGAGTCTGAAGCAATGCGATGTAGCCCATACCGACTACGAATACACCCGCCCAGACATGGGGGTTGAAGATTTTAGTTGAATCGATGGCTGATACATCGACAAAGTGTATAAGGATACATCCTATCGCATTTACCAGGACCGCGCATATGGTTATGTACGGGTGCTTTTCCTTTTTGATAAGCATTCCTACCGGTATGGTTACGAGTGCCGAGAGAAGAAGCGGTACCGCCTCAATTATGCCCATCATATCGGGCGTATAACCGAGATAGTAGATGAGGTAGTTGCCGAGATAGGCAAAATAAACATTGAAACCTATGAAGAACAGTGACAGACCGCAATGCACAAGTACGAGTTCGCGGTATCTGAAAAATTCTTTGAAATTGAATACCGAGAAGAACTGATGCCAGAACGTGCCGTCCTTATTCGGTGTGACATCGTCACCCTTGTTCAGCATGACCATGGAGAGCAGACCGAAGAATATGACGAATGAGCCTATGGCAACGAAGAGACGCATGTAGTTGTCGTTCTCTCCGACGAGGAAGCCACCGACTACGGTGCCCACAACAGTGCCGACAATAGGAAGAATTGCAAGTGCGGCTCCGAGTCCTCCTCTGTTCTCCTTTGTCATGATATCGTTGCACCAGGTTGAGAAGCCTGAATCGTTACCCATGGAACCGAAGAAGCTCATGACGGTATCAGCGAGCACTACCATAACTCCGAGGAAGACATATGCCTCCTTGGAGATATACTGTGTCAGGCCGAATACGATTGTGAATATACCCCAGAGGATATATCCGAGTGAGATGAACAGCCTGCGCTTTCCTAGACGGTCACTCAGGGTTCCGAAGAAGAATGTTGAGAATGTAGTCGCAAGTGCGCTGAAACTCAGCATTCCCGTGATGATTGAGGGATCCTTTGCAATTTTGGCATAGACGAAAGTGTTGAACCACTGGTTCTCCATATTCCAGCAGATCTGACCTACGAGTCCGAGTCCGAGAACAAGGAACCAGAGCAGCGCCTTAGGCCTTTTCTTTTCCATAACGCTTCCCCCTTTTATTTAATATATAAATTATAACATAAAAAAGCCGCCTTATAAAAGACGGCTTTTAATATTCTTAAATCAGTCGGCAATCTTGTCGAGAACCTTTTTGAGCTCTGTAAGCTCTTCCTTGGTAAGAGTTATACCCTTGCCCATTTTGTCATGGTCGGGAGCCCAGTCACGAATATCGTACTTGGGAGTACCGTTATTCCATGACATGAGATTAACTTCTCTTGTCCAACCCTTGTTGTTCTCTGAGAAAACACCATACTCTTCAAGAAGTTCATACTTGATATCCGGCATTTTTCTTCCTCCTTCTATGATCGGAATAGTTTCTGTTATGAGTGTGTTTATATATTATAATATATATTATTAAAAAGTAAATGAGACACTTTGCACAAAATTGTCCGATTTTTGTTATTTAAAATGCCTTTTAAGCTGCTTGTATTTATCGCGGAACTTGAATCGCTTTTCTATGAATTTTTCCCAGGGACGAAGCAGGAAAATGGACGCCAGAGTGTAGATCAGGGAACCGACACTCGCCCCTATGAAACGGCCGGGACCGAAGAAATAGAACGACAGGCCCACACCTATAAGGCCGGACAGCGAGTAGAGGGCCCAGAAAATTGCCTTGCTGTCGACATTGAACTTGTCGTTGACCTCATCTATGAAAAACGTGTAGGAATAAGGTGTGATATACGTATGCGACATGAGGGCAATCGAGAGCGGTCCGATAACCGATGCGATTATTACATAAACTATGCGGACATACATATTAAGAGGTATGAAGCCCAGCAGAGTCATCATCGCATCAAGCGTGAAAGCGTAGATTAGCGTGCTTGCGAAAGAGAACAGATAAGCCTTTTTCGGGCGGCCCCTTATGGCGAAAAGCGTTATAAGTACAAAGGCCTGGAATGTATATTCAGCAGTACCGAACGAGACGTTCTGCGTCAGGGATGCCTTCACCCAGAGGACATAAGCAGGTGCACTTGCCAAAGAAACACCCATACCCGACTTCGCGAGAAGCGCGGAAGACAGGCTCAGAAAGAATATGCCGAAAAAGTAGGCATATTCCGTATATGCGAGTTTCTTTTCCCTGATCTCTTTCATCGTCTTCAGATAATGGCTTCAAAAGCCTGGCTGATGTATTTTACTCCTACCACCTCTATCTCCTTTTGGAGTTCGGCGGATACACTCTTTAAATTGTCCTTCGGGATTACAACGCGTGTGAATCCGAGGCGGGCGGCTTCACGTATGCGCTGCTCGCAGTGGCTGACACTGCGTATCTCCCCTGCGAGTCCTATTTCGCCGAATGCGAGGACATCCTCACGCACGACGGTATCTTTAAGGCTTGAAACAAGGGCCAGAGCCACCGAGAGGTCGGCAGCGGGCTCAAAGAGTTTCAGGCCGCCTACGACATTCAGGTAGACATCCATATTGGCGAAATAGTAGCCGCCCCGCTTTTCGAGAACAGCGAGGATCATATTGATACGGTTGAAATCGAAACCGTTGGACATTCTTCTGGGCTGTCCGAAGCTTGTGGGAGTGACAAGTCCCTGTACTTCGGCAAGAATAGGCCTTGAGCCCTCCATAGCGCAGGCTACGCAGCTTCCCGAGGAGTTTTTCGGCCTTCCCTCTAGCATCATCATGCTCGGGTTCTCAACCTGTCTGAGGCCGTTGTCGAGCATCTCAAAGACACCTATCTCATTTGTGGAGCCGAAACGGTTCTTGACGGCCCTGAGAATCCTGTATGAGAAGTTTCTCTCGCCTTCAATATAGAGGACTGCGTCAACGATATGCTCAAGCACCTTGGGACCGGCAATATTGCCGTCCTTGTTTACATGACCGACCACGATAACGGGTATGTCAAAGTCCTTAGCGGTACGCATGATAAAGTTTGTTGACTCACGGACCTGGGTCACGCTTCCGCTTGAAGATGAGAGCTCGGGAAGCATGACTGTCTGAATTGAGTCAATTATGACAAGATCAGGCTTGTCAGTCTTTATATGTTCACAGATAATCTCCACATCTGTTTCAGCCATAACAAAAAGGTTCGGCGAAGTGACTCCGAGCCTGTCGGCGCGGAGTTTTATCTGGTGAGCCGATTCCTCACCGGAGACATAGAGAATCTTCAGCGTCTCACCGAGATGCTGACATACCTGAAGGAGTATTGTACTTTTGCCTATGCCCGGATCACCTGAGAGCAGTACCAGGGAGCCCTTTACAATGCCGCCGCCCAGGACTCTGTCAAACTCGGAGATGCCGGTCTTGTAGCGGTGCTCGCCGTCAGCCTTGATATCCGAAATCTGCTGAGCGAGACCGCGCCTGCCCGAATTTGAGCGAAGCTTCGCGACGGATGCGGGTTCGTCTGCTATGACACATTCTTCAAACGTGTCCCACTCCCCGCACTGCGGGCAACGGCCGTACCACTTGGGGTTTTCGTATCCGCATGAATTGCATACAAAAAGCGTTTTTGATTTGTTCGCCATCGTTTTCGTTCCTTAAAGTTAAGGCAGCAGTTGACTGCTGCCTTTTTAATCAGAAGAGGTTCGGACGGAATGCGTACTTTTTGTCCCTGATCTTT
>CAMYWC010000068.1:0-4584 GCA_947302545.1 uncultured Clostridia bacterium
TTGCGCCCATTGTGCAATATTCCCCACTGCTGCCTCCCGTAGGAGTCTGGGCCGTATCTCAGTCCCAATGTGGCCGTTCAACCTCTCAGTCCGGCTACTGATCGTCGACTTGGTAGGCCGTTACCCCACCAACTATCTAATCAGACGCGAGCCCATCTTTGAGCGATAAATCTTTGGTCATCCGATCATGCGGTCAAATGACATTATGCGGTATTAGCAATCGTTTCCGGTTGTTATTCCCCTCTCAAAGGCAGGTTGCTCACGCGTTACTCACCCGTCCGCCACTAAGAATCACGGGCGAAAAATCCTTTAGCAAGCTAATATCAATTTCAATTGTGATTCTCCGTTCGACTTGCATGTGTTAGGCACGCCGCCAGCGTTCGTCCTGAGCCAGGATCAAACTCTCTAAAAAATTGTATAATCAAGTCCGGGGAATTTCCGGACCTAACTATCTTTAGAAAAGCTTTTCAGCTCATTACTTTTTGCTGACATTTTTAATGTCCGCCAATTCGTTATACGAATTACTGTTGAAACTTCTTTACAGAAATCTCAGGGTCCATTTAAGTTTGTCGTTGTTTAATTTTCAAGGTACATGGGCACCCGCTTTTTTGCGAGCGCTCGACTATATTAACATAACCATATTTTAATGTCAATACGAAAATTTCAATAAAATTTACATTTCCGAAACCCCGCCGGGCGTTTCCTATTTTACAGGTAAAACCCCACCATTTGAAGGCGGGGTTTTGACTATATCTATATATTGTATTGTATATTTTTACATATACCTTTTCACGACGTCTGAAAATATCGCTTTATAGTCGCAGTCGTAGCCTGTCTCGACGACAGCGGCGAGGCCTAGACCTTCGCGCTCATCATCGGAGAGGTCGCTCCTGCCCACGATGGCGACGAGCGGTTTGCCGACGACGCGCCTTGCGATTCCGGAGACGGCCTTGCCGGAGAGACTCTGCGAGTCGAGCTTGCCTTCACCGGTGATGACAAGGTCAGCATCGGCGACGAGATCGTCAAACTCGACGGCATCCAGGACAGCGTCTATGCCGGAGACTATGCGGCCGTCGAAGAATGCCGCACATCCTGCTCCCATACCGCCCGCGGCACCGCCGCCGGGCAGGTCATCAACCTTCTTGTTCAGGTCATGCTCTATGACCCTGCACAGATTGGAAAGGCCTTCATCAAGCTGGAAGAGTCTGTCGGCGGGTGCGCCCTTCTGAGGGCCGAACACGAAGGCGGCTCCCTCCGCTCCCACAGTGGGGTTATCCACATCGCACATTACGGTCAGCGTGACCTCATGGAAGGCCGCCTCCGTGTAGGTTGTGTCGATGCGTGCGATATTCTTCAGGGTTCCTCCCACCGGGATGAACTCCTCATCATTTTTATCATAGAAACGGGTGTCCAGCGCCGCGGCACAACCGCACCCGCCGTCATTGGTGCAGCTGCCTCCGAGACCGAGCAGGATATTAATGCAACCCTGCTCAAGAGCATCCAGGATAAGCTCACCCGTACCGTATGTGGTTGTCTTGAACGGGTTCCTCTCCCTGCCGAGTTTATCAAGCAGTGCCAGTCCGCAGGTGGAAGCCATCTCAATAACCGCTGTATAGCCCTTTACGGCATATGTCGCGGATACGGTAGTGTCAGAGTAAGGACCCGTGACATCGACCGTCACAGGCTCTGCTCCGGTAGCTTCAATAAACGCGCGAACCGTGCCCTCACCGCCGTCGGCAACAGGTATCGTTACTACCTCTACACCCGGCAGTTCGGCCGCAGCTTCGCGCGCCATCCTGCATATCTCTTCACTTGTCCATGTTCCCTTAAAGGAATCAGATACTACAAGTACTTTCATAGTAAAGTGATTATACCAAAGTTTTCGGAAAATAAAAAGACTTATCCGAAAGGATAAGCCTTTTGGTGCCGGTGACCGGGATCGAACCGGTACGGTGTCGCCACCACCAGATTTTGAGTCTGGCACGTCTGCCAATTCCATCACACCGGCATAAAAGGGCGGTCAAGCCGCCCTATCTTTATGCTTTCTTATAGAAGATTCTGAGTTTGTCCGCAGCATAGTCGATGGACATGATGAGTTTTCTGCCGTCGATTTCCTTGATGTAATCGGGGCCGTTTTTCATAAAGCCCGCATTTACAATCTTGGCTATGAACTCCTCTACCTCATCCTTCTCAACCTCTGTAAACCACATGGTGAGAGTGTCGGGTTCAATGCTGGGAGCTGCCTCCTGAACGCCTCTGCCCGAGTACTTGGGGAACTCGGTGAAATCGGCTATTGAGCTTAAGTACTCAAGGCCTTCAGCGGTGTCCGGATTGGCGCAGTCATCAGCTACTTTGCTCTCGATCTGTTTCCTGCGCTTGCCCTCAGTTGAAGCACGCTCAATGAGGTCGTCGACCTTTGAATTGATGAAGTATTCTACGGTCTTTTTGCTGTTGTGCCTGTCAAGGTCGTTGATGATTCCCACCTGAGTTACTCCTTACTTAGTGCCGAAGATACGGTCACCTGCATCACCGAGACCGGGTACGATATAGCCGTGCTCGTTGAGGTGGTCGTCCATGGCTGCGGCATAGATGTCAACATCGGGATGAGCTTCGGAAAGGGCTTTGAGGCCTTCCGGAGCAGCTATTATGCACATGAATTTGATTGACTTCGGATTCATGGCTTTAATCTGGTCGATGGCGTCAATTGCAGAACCGCCGGTTGCGAGCATCGGGTCGAGGACGATTACGTCTCTCTCCTCCATGTCCGCTGGCATTTTGCAGTAGTATGCGTGAGGCTTGAGTGTCTCAGGGTCGCGGTAGAGGCCTATGTGGCCGACCTTCGCGGACGGGATGAGAGCGTGAATGCCGTCAACCATTCCGAGACCCGCACGGAGAATGGGTACTATTGCCATCTTCTTACCGTCGAGGTCGTGCTGCTTTGCGACAGCAACCGGCGTCTCAACTTCGATTTCCTTCAAAGGAAGGTCTCTGGTTGCCTCGTAGCATTCGAGCATGGCGATTTCGCTTATGAGAATGCGGAATTCCTTATTGCCCGTATCCTTGTTGCGGAGAATTGAGAGCTTGTGCTGAATAAGCGGATGATTAGTGATTACAATGTTTCCCATGATTTAGTCCCCTTCTAACATATCTACTCGGCGCTGGTGACGACCGCCTTCGAACTCGGCGCCCAGGAAGGCGTCGACGAGGTCGAGAGCGAGACCTGCGCCTAAAACTCTGCCGCCGAGGCAGAGTACATTTGCGTTGTTGTGATTGCGTGTGAGGCGTGCGCTGAATGTGTCTGAACAGCAGGCGGCGCGAATGCCCTTAACCTTGTTTGCGGCCATGCTCATGCCTATGCCCGTACCGCAGCAGAGAATGCCGAGTTCGGCCTCGCCCGAAGTGATTTTTTCACAGAGGGCCTTCGCTATGACGGGATAGTCGATTGAGTCTGTGTTGTATGAACCTACGTCGATGTATTCCTTACCGGCCTCATCGAGGTGTTTCATGATAGCCTGCTTGAGTTCAAAACCGCCGTGATCACAGCCGAGTACAATCATTGACCGTTTCTCCTTTTCAGCTCGCGTTCGGCCTGAGGAGCACGCAGGTAAACCGGGAGAAGTTCCTCCGCGGAAACAGGCGCAAAACCTTCATCCAGCATGTCTTTTGCGCAAAGTGCGACAGACACTGCGCTCTGATAAAGACGGTCCTCATCGGCCAATTTGCAAGGCAATTTACTATTCAAAATATTATAACACAGTTTTGCGCCGTCACCAACAAAAACCACATCTTTTTTCAAAGATTTCAGATTTTCACAAAGCTCGTCAATCAAAATGGCGGAATCATCGGTTAATCTGCTGATTTCGCCGCCTGAGACCTCGAAGGTGGCGGTATAGACCTGGTTGCAGCGGGCGTCCATTACAGCGCAGACGGTGACGGGGTCGGAATCGACGTAGTTATAGGCCATGGACCGGAGCGTCGAGACCGGTATACAGTTGTTGCCGCCCTCGGCCGCAAGGCCCTTCATGGCAGCTACACCTATACGTACACCGGTGAAGGAGCCCGGTCCGGCATTTATGGCAAAAAGGTCGATATCCGACAACTTTACCTGCGCCGTTTCGAGAGCTTCGGACATCATCGGAACCAGGGTCTGACTGTGGGTCAGGCCCTCGTTTTTAAAGAGGTTCGCGAGCACCGAAGGTGTCTCGCCGAACTCAACTATTGCGACGGACGCGGGTCCGGCGCTGCAGTCAGCGGCAAGTATTTTCATATGCCCTCCTCAATGGTGATGAGTCTGTCATTCTCATTTTCGCCCCTTGAAATCGTTACCCTTATGCTGTCCTCGGGCAGAGCGTTTTCAATGTTCTCGCTCCACTCGACGGCAAGTATGTAACCGGCGTCGATATAGTCAAAGAATCCCGTAGAATAAAGGTCTTCCCAGGTTTCTATTCTGTACATATCAAAGTGGGCAAGCGGCGGATTTCCGCCGTAGTCATTGACTATGGCGAAGGTCGGACTCGCGACTGCCGCCGTTATACCGAGGCCTCTCGCGAGTCCCCTTGTAAAGGCCGTCTTGCCCACACCCAT
>CAMYWC010000069.1:0-4554 GCA_947302545.1 uncultured Clostridia bacterium
TCTACCACAACACGGTCACGCTTGATTTCTCATCGAACGTGAATCCCTGGGGTATACATCCCCATGTCAGGGAAGCAATTATGAAAGCGGTAAGCGACGCCGATAAATACCCTGACCCTTACTGCACGAATCTCCGGAAAAAACTTGAGGAAAAAGAAGGAATAGGCAGAGAGAACATACTTTGCGGTAACGGCGCAGCGGATCTTATCTACTCTTTCTGCTATGCCCTGCCCGACGACAAACCGGCACTCATATTCTCTCCCACATTCTGCGAGTATGAAACCGCAATGAAAGCCGCCGGCAAACCTTTCAGGGATAAACTAGAAAGAACGCTTGAGGACTACAGCGCTGTCTTTCTCTGCTCGCCTAACAATCCCACGGGAGACCTCATCCCGAAAGAAGGCATTGAGAAAATTGCAGCCTCGGGAATCCGCATACTGCTTGATGTCACCTTCCTTCCGATGACTGAAGAGCCAAACATTTACAACTTCCCGGAACTCCTCGCGAAGTATCCGAACATTGTCGCCCTCAAGGCATTCACAAAAGATCACGCCCTTGCCGGAATAAGGCTCGGTTACTGTATGTCTTCCGACAAGGACTTCTTAAACAAGATGGCCGAAAAGTCCCAGTGCTGGAATGTCTCCACAATTGCTCAGGCAGCCGGCATTGCAGCTGTCGAATGCGACAACGACATAAGGGAAGCTGTCTTTATCCTGAACAACGAGCGCAAAAGAGTCACAAATGAACTCAGTGCACTTGAAGGCATACAGGTGATGCCGAGCAGCACAAACTTCATCCTGGTGCACTGTGAAAAAGACCTCTACAACAAACTTAAAGAGAGAAAAATTCTTGTCCGTGACTGCAGCAATGAAAAAGGTCTGGGCAAGGGATATATCCGTATAGCCATACGCTCCCCTCAGGAGAACGATATTCTGATAAAGACCATCAAGGAGGTCCTTCCGTGGTAAAGGCGAAGCCCATCATGATACAGGGCACAATGTCAAACGCAGGCAAAAGCCTTATCTGCGCCGCCCTCTGCCGCATATTTGCGCAGGACGGCAAAAAGGTCGCGCCTTTCAAGTCACAGAACATGGCTCTCAACTCCTTTATAACCGAAGAGGGTCTTGAGATGGGCCGCGCACAGGTCGTCCAGGCAGAGGCGGCCGGCATTGCCCCGCAGGTCGCAATGAATCCCGTACTTTTAAAGCCCACGACCGATGTGGGCTCACAGGTGATTGTAAACGGCGAAGTCAGAGGCAATATGTCTGCCGCTGATTATTTCAAATATAAGAAGCAGCTTGTCCCGGAGATAATGCAGGCATATGACAGGCTTGCAAGCGAGTATGACATAATCGTCATCGAGGGCGCCGGAAGTCCGGCGGAAATAAACCTTAAGGAAGACGACATAGTAAATATGGGCATGGCGAAACTTGCAAAGGCCCCCGTCCTCCTCGTCGGAGACATAGACAGGGGCGGTGTTTTCGCCCAGCTCTACGGCACTCTCGCCCTGCTTCAGCCGGATGAGAGAGAAATGGTGAAAGCCACTGTCATCAATAAGTTCCGAGGCGACAAGGAGATTCTCGCGCCCGGCCTGGACATGCTCTATGACCTTGTAAAAATCCCATGTGCAGGTGTCGTGCCCTACACAAAGGCGGATATTGATGACGAGGACAGTTTAAGCGAGCGCCTGACATCGGGCGAGCGCAGGGAAATCGACATTGCAGTCATCTCCCTTCCCCACATTTCAAACTTTACGGACTTTTCCCCGTTCTCACGTTTTTCAGGTGTGTCCCTGCGATATGTGAAAAGCGTGCATGAACTCGGAAATCCCGATATGATAATCCTCCCCGGCACAAAGTCCACCATCTCAGATCTCCTCTGGCTGCGCCAGAACGGTCTGGAGGCCGAGATTAAAAAACGTGCCGCCCGCGGTATACCGGTATTCGGCATATGCGGCGGATTTCAGATGCTGGGAGAGCGCATTGCCGATCCTTACGGCACCGAGGGCGGCGGCGAGACAAACGGTCTCGGCCTCCTCCCCATCGACACTGTCTTTGAAAAGGAGAAGACACGCACACAGACAGAAGGAAGATTCGACAACATAGGCGGAATCTTTTCAGACCTCTCGGGCCGTCCCTACAGAGGCTACGAAATACATATGGGTCAGAGCAGCGATACATCGCCCGTGATCGAAAACGGCGATGTCTACGGAAGCTATATCCACGGTATTTTCGACGAACCCGGCATTGCCGAATCAATTGTAAAGGCCCTATACAAAAAGCACGGTCTTGTCTTTGACGAAAATGCAGTCTTCGACATTCACAGTTACAAAGAGGAGCAGTACAACCTCCTCGCAAAAACCGTAAGAGAGTCTCTGGACATGGACCTCATTTATGAAATACTGGAGGCGGGCGTATGATTCACATCTATTTCGGTGAAGGAAAGGGCAAGACCACGGCGGCGACAGGCCTTGCGGCCAGAGCAGCCGGAAGCGGAATGAAAGTCCTCTTCGTTCAGTTCTTCAAGGACGGTTCTTCAGGTGAAGTGAAGTCTTTAAAAGCACTTGAAAATATCACTTTCCTCTACCCCGACACATACAACGGCCGCTACGCCACTATGACTGACGACCAAAGAGAAGTGACAAAAAGGAGTTATACCGAAGCTATGAAAAAGGCCATAGGTATGGCAAAAGACTTCGATCTCATCGTTCTTGACGAAGCCGTCTCGGTATTCTCATACGGCTTCATCGACAGGGATGAACTCCTCTCCTTTCTCAGAGACAACAGGGAGACAAAGGAAATTGTTCTGACCGGACGTGACCCCGCACGTCAGCTTCTTGAGCTCGCGGATTACGCGACAGAGATGAGAAAACACAGACACCCGTTTGACAGAGGTATTGCCGCAAGAGAAGGTATTGAATATTAAGATGGATATCAGAGAAACCGTAAACAGCATATCTCCCCTTTATCCTGACGCGATGGCAAAAGCCCGGGAGCGCCAGGACATGCTGGCAAAGCCGCCGGGTTCACTCGGCAGGCTTGAGGAACTGTCCGTCCAGCTCGCCGGCATAACCGGAAAGGTCAGCAATGAGATAAACAAAAAGACCCTCCTCGTCTTCTGTGCCGACAACGGCGTTATCGAGGAAGGTGTAGCGAGTGCACCTCAGTCGGTCACTCTCGCCCAGACAATCAATCTGACAAGAAAGAAGACAGGTGCTGCCGTTTTGGCAGACCATACCGGCTGTGAGATTAAGGTCTTCGACATGGGCGTAAATGCGGATATCGCAGATCCCCGCGTCATAGACAGAAAAATAAGAAAAGGCACAAACAATATAGTCAAAGGACCCGCCATGACACGGGAAGAGGCCGAAAAGGCCATAAATACGGGAATTGCGGAGGCAACTGCCGCCGCAAGAGATGCCGATGTGCTGGGTATCGGCGAGATGGGAATCGGAAACACCACGACCTCCTCGGCCGTACTTGCGGTCCTGACCGGAAAACCTGTCAGGGAACTGACCGGCCGCGGAGCCGGGATAACCGACGACGCATATGAGAAGAAAATAAGAACAATAGAAACTGCCATAGAAATCAACAGACCCGACAGAAATGACGTAATTGACGTAATAGCAAAAGTCGGAGGCTTCGACATTGCCGCAATGACAGGCGCTTTCCTCGGTGCGGCTGCGGCACGCTGCCCTGTTGTCATTGACGGCTTCATATCAGCCGTAGCGGCTCTCTGTGCCGCACGGATTTGTCCTACAGCGCGCGACTATTTTATTCCGTCACACGCCTCGTTTGAAATCGGCTATCGCATTGCCATGGGCGAACTTGATCTTCGCCCCCTCTTCGACCTCGACATGCGTCTCGGTGAGGGCTCAGGCTGCCCGATAGCCATGCAGATTCTCGAAGACGCCTGTGCCGTCATGAACAATATGGCAACATTTGAAGAGGCGGAGATTAACGACGACTATCTTGAACCCATAAGGAGTTCTGACTCATTTACGGTAAGGTAAGACTATGAAAATTTTCATCACCGGCGGCTGCAAAAACGGCAAGACCTCCTTCGCTCAGGAACTCGCCGTGAAACTCTCGGGCGATTGTCCGAGGTACTACATCGCCACAATGGTTCCCGTCGATGACGAGGACAGAAAGAGAATAGGAAACCACATAAGAGACCGCGAGGGGCAGGGCTTCATCACGAAGGAGATTTCAGAAGACATCGCTCAGGTGAAGGACCTTGAAGGTACACTTCTGATTGACAGTGTCACTGCCCTGCTCGCAAATGAGATGTTTTCAAACCGCTGCCCACAGAGGGCTTTTGACGGTCTCGCCGAAGTGGCGGAAAGTGCAGATAATGTCGTATTCGTCTCGGACTTCATCTTCTCCGACGCGAATCTTTACGATGAATACACGGAGGAATACCGCAGATTACTGGCAGAAATCGGCAACATGCTTGCGAAAGAATGCGACGCGGTGATTGAACTCTGCGCGACAAACAGGATTATTCACAAGGGAGGCGAAAAACTTGAAGAAATACTTTAATGCCATGACTATG
>CAMYWC010000070.1:0-4525 GCA_947302545.1 uncultured Clostridia bacterium
ATTCGAACCCACGACCTTCCGCTTAGGAGGCGGACGCTCTATCCTGCTGAGCTACGGGCGCGCATGCTATAAGATTTTATCATTATTAGGTAATAGTGTCAAATAAGAAGATAGTTCATAGATATAGTACATTTACTTGAATTTAACAGAATATATAGTATAATATTAGCATATCAAGGAGGGCTTATTACATGAGAACTTTCAAAAGAATAATTGCCTTGACACTCTGCCTTGTCATCGTATTCTCTTTCGCGGGCTGCAAAAAGAAGAAACCCGCCGAGGAGCCCACGACGAAGGCGACGACAACAGCCGTCAAGCCCGCGGACTACAATCCGCTCACGGGCGAGGACGATTTCAACAAAGACTGTATCGGCAAGCGCCCCGTCGCAATAACGATTCAGAATTCCGAGGCCCGTTGCAGACCCCAGTGGGGACTCTGCTCAGCCGACATCGTCATAGAGGGCGAGGTCGAGGGCACGGCGACCAAATATCTCTGGCTCTTCGCCGACATAAGCAAGTGCGAGAAGGCCGGACCCTTCCGTTCAGTCCGCCGCGACTTCGTCGAACTCGCCGAGGGCTTTGACGCCATCCTCGCACACTGCGGATGGTCCTCAGGCTCATCAATCGGCGCTGCCGAATACTTACACAGCACAGGCTATGACCATATCGATTCCCCCGTACGCTGGGGCAATGCAGCTCCCAACGGAGCAGTCGGCGTCGGCCAGGAATACTGCTCATACACAAATGCCGAACTCATAACCGAGGCAATTGAAAAGCATGACATCCGCACAAAGACCGATGAAGCTTATCTCCATCCCTTCTCATTCTATGATGAAGCTACGGAGCTTAAAGACGGCAAGTGCTCGAGCATAGCTTTCAGAATCGGCAACAACGACGCCAAGTTCACCTGGAAGGACGGCGCCTACTACGGTTCCTACTACGGAAATGATATGAAGGACAACGACGGCACACCTTACGGCGTCGCAAACGTCATCGTTCTCTACCTCAAGGGCATCACCTATCCGGATCACTACCGCTGTGACATGGACCTCTCCGACGGCACGGGTATCCTGGCCTCAAACGGCACCTATCAGGAGATCACCTGGACCAAGGGCGAAGGCCGCGACATGATTAAACTTCTTGACAAAAACGGCAAACCCATTAAAATCAACAAAGGTAAGTCCTACATCGCCCTTTGCAGACTTTCAAATGCTGACAGGACGGAAATAACCGAGTAAACAAACGGGGGATATCTTTTGGATAAACTTAAGAACCTGCCTCTCAAATGGTCGATAACCCTGGCTCTGCTTGTAGCTACGCTGTTTATGGCGATTTTCGCCACGGCCTACAAGCTGCCTCAGATCTACAAATATGAAAAGGACCTCGCCGGACGCAACACTGCGAAGAACAACGAGGAGTTCCTGAAAAAGTCCATCATCGAGGACGAGGACGAAGCTCCCTACCTCGAGACGGGCTTAAACAACTATTTCTATACGGCCAATTTCAACGGTGATATTACCTTCTACCGCTTTAACGGCGAGCAGTTTAAAAAGGTCCGCAGTTCATCCTCGGCAAAGGTAAAACTGCCGGGCACGAAGAACGAGGTAACGATCTACTTTATCCGCAACAATGAAGAAGTAATAGGTATCGGTGTCTACAGCAACAAGAAGGCAAAAGAAAAGCCCTACGCCTTCCTTAAGGTCATACAAAACGACATAACCGAGAACTACGACTACATCGCCTTCGTGGACTACACGGTCGAAGACTACTATAGCAACAACAAGACCTTCGAGTCCGCATTTGCCTTCTCAAAGAGCAATTCCGAGACAGAGGTCATCTTCGAGCTTGATCCCAAGACATCATTCATCCCGATAGACCTCATTGAGGAGCGCAAGGACGGTTTCTACTTCTTTAAGAAGAATGCCGACACGGACGGCTACGGCCTCTATCTCCAGACAACCGTCTCCGGCAAGGAAGTCACCATCTCCGAAAACATCGCTCTTCCTTATGCGTTTGTAAAAGACGGCGACCTGCTCCTGCTTGAATATGCCGACATCTACAGGGAGGACCTGAGCCTCCAGAGCACAACAAAGTTCATCCTCACACAGGTCACGGGTATCACGACCGACTACAGGCGCGAGTTTGAGTACGAGCCCGAGACATATATCGTAAAGGGCAACTACATCTTAAGTCCCGAAGAGAAGATTCTATACGATGTAATCGGCGACACAGTCCAGGCTGTCCGCACCGAAGTCGCACTTGAGGGAATCACGGACTTCGCTCTCTCAGACGGAGCGGCAAAGATAGCCCTCATCGGACATGTCGGTACCGAGGCTGACAAATTTGTCTTCTTCGAATTTGCCACAAACCGCGCAGCGACATTCTCAGGCAAGGACATCTTCATGCCGGGCAATGAGAACATAGCTTTCTATACGGAAAACTTCGTAGGTTTCCTCTCGCCGGCATCCAACTCAAACTACTGTAAGAATGTGATCATCCCCTGGGAGGATCTCTTCTGATAAAAAAATAAAGGCCACCCGAAAGGGTGGCTTTTTTTATGCGAAAATTCTGTTGTATATATCCGTCAGGTCCTTCATCGTGAGTTCTTCAATCCTCGCGGTACGGGGTATCCCGAGGTCATCCAGGGCGGCGCCGAGAGTCTCCTTTGAGGCGGGGCCGAAGCAGAGGGAGTTCATAATGGTCTTTCTCCGCTTTGTAAAAGCGGTTTTGACCATTGTGAAGAACTTCGCTTCGTCGCCGATATCCCCCTCCCTGTCGGCGCGCAGAGAGAGTCTTATGACCTCGCTGTCGACCTTGGGAGCAGGCAGGAAGGAGTCCCTGCCTACGAAGAAGAGTTTCTCTGCCTGCGCATAGTAGCTGACAGCGACGGTGACCGCACCCGCGTCCCTCGTGCCGACCTCGGCACAGAGGCGGTCCGCGGCCTCCTTCTGAACCATGACAACTATGGCCTCAACGGGCAGATTCTCCTCGAGAAGTTTCATGATGACGGGAGAGGTGATGTAATAAGGCAGGTTCGCGCATATTACGACCTTCATTCCGGGAAACTCGGTTTCAATAAGTTCCTTAAGATCAAGCTTTAAAACATCTTCGGAGACGATTTTCACATTGTCGAACTCTTTCAGAGTCTCACTGAGTATCGGCGGCAATCTGTCGTCGAGTTCAACCGCGACGACGCGTTCTGCCCGCTGCGCAAGCTGAGCGGTCAGGACACCGATGCCCGGGCCGATTTCAAGCACGCCGAAACCGGCATCGGGAATTGCCGCCTCCGCCATCATCGGGCAGACTTCAGGATCGATGATGAAGTTCTGTCCGAGGGCCTTAGAGAAGGAAAATCCATTCTTTTTCAGAATGGATTTTATGGTGTTTATGTCTGATAAATCGTACATGAATCAAAGTACTCCGTAGACATTGTTTGCGACGAAGGAGATGATGAGCGACACAATGCCGCTTAATGCGACGGCTGCACCGAAGATTATCTTCATAATCTTCAGCTTGGGATCCTTGGTCGCGACCTTCGTCGGGCGTACGACGGCGACATCCGCATACTGCGGGATTGCGTAACCCGTCTGCGCCCAGGTGTCTATCATCCTGAAGAGTTCCTCAACGGCCCTGTAGATGAGCTGAGGAGGAGTCTCGTCAGGCTCCGCCGTGAGTTTCGCGACGTTTGCGTTTTCCTTGTCGGCAATACAGACGTACATGAAGTACTGCTGTGTGCCGTTTTCATCGGGCATGGCGAAAACCTTCGTTATCGCCGCACCCAGGTTGTTTGAAGAGTTTATCAAAGCGCCCTTCGCAAGGTTTATGGCATATTCCCTCGCGGACATCTCGCCCTTCTTGACCGAGTATGCCGAGATGAATATGACATTGCTCAGGTCGACTGCAGTTGTTGAAATATTGCCGATAAAGTCAACCGTCTTCGTATCGGCGAGAGCGACCGTCAGGCCCTTTGAGGCGAGGTTTTTCGCGCAGCGCTTTATAAGGTGAACATCGTAGAGCTCACCTCTCGATCTCCTGTTCTCGCGCGCAAGAGTGCCTGTCTCCTCCATCGTCATGCCCTCAAGAGGGTCAGAGCCCAAAACGGAGAGATCCATATTCTCACGCACGAACTGGAACAAACTGTTGTTTATAACATAGTCTATGCGCTTGTCATCGAGAGGAAGGACAATCAGAAGCTGCTTTTTGGCTTTAATGCCGAAGCCGGAGTACAGACCGTCCTGTGTGACAAGCGGCGTGGCCGTGGCAGGTATGCTCGCCTGCTCGGCTATGAAGTCATCCGAGAGTTCCGGATGAACGAATTCTATAAGACCGCTTATCGTCTTGTTCGGTCTACGCTTAAACGAGAAAGCATTGCAGACAAAGTTCCTGAAAGCCTTGAAATACGCGGGCTCGGCGGCAGCGACAATAATACTGTCCTCAGCCACCGCGGTCGAGAGCTCGGTCAGAAAGAGTTTCTCATTCGTGAAATTTTTAAAAGTATGGCGCTCGTCAAGGACCTGCACGAAGG
>CAMYWC010000071.1:0-4513 GCA_947302545.1 uncultured Clostridia bacterium
AGGGCTCAAAGCGTATGGCCGATCAGTTCGGCGGCATGGAATTCGCCATCCAGTCAAAGGGCATGGAACTCTCGGCCTATGAGCCTCGCCGTGCGGTAGGTCAGGGCCTCGGCTACGCCACATCAAACCGCGGCGGCTGCCACCTGAACGCAGGTTATCTTGTCTTCGTTGAAGGCCTCGGCCTCGACATCGACAACCTTACTCCGAACGGAAAAGGCGCTCTCTGCGTAATGTTCCAGAACCTCATGGAAGCCATTTCCGCTGCAGGTGTATGTCTGTTTACATCTTATCCGGTATTCCCGAGCTATGTGTTTGATCATCCCAATGCGCCTATCACAAAGGCCGTAACATGGGCTCTGCCGCATCTGGGACCGGTTATCAAACTCATCAACCTGTACAGCTATGTACTTCAGCTTTATATTCCGCTCATCCCTCCTACCAAGGCTATTGAACTTGCCACCGGTATGAGCATGAACCTCGGTTCCTTCCTCACCGCGGGTGACCGCGGCTGGAACACGGAGCGTGTTGCAAACATGATTCTCGGCCAGAAGCCGGGCGCTGACAAGCTTCCGAAGAGGCTTACCGATGTTCCTCAGGATCCCAACGATCCGAGAACCAAGGTCCCTCTCGACACAATGCTTAAGGCATTCTATGCAAACCGTCAGTGGGACAATGGTGCTCCCACGGCAAAGGCCCTTAAGAGACTCAAGATAGACATTCCTTCAAGAGATGTCTATCCGTATGCTTGATGGGAGGTTTGAATCATGATTAAGATTAAGACTTTCGGCGTTATCAGACTCGGTTCAGGCATCAAGGAGTTCGATGCAGAGCCTTCACAGGTAAGGACCGTTGAGGATTGTTTCAATGCCCTTAACATAAAGAGTGCTCCCGATGCCGACAAATTCTCATTTGACGAGGCACAGGTTTTCATAAACCACACACGTACCACAAAGAGGAATTTTGCGATAAAAGACGGCGATGAGGTATGGCTCATGTCGCCTGCATCGGGCGGTTAAAGGAGGCGTAATTTATGGCATATCAGATTGATAAATTTGATTGCGTGGGTTGCTGTGCCTGCATTTTTGCATGCCCCTTTGACGTGCCCACTGAGATAAAGGAAGAGCACAAGGTCATAATTCCCGAGGATAAGTGCGTAGGCTGCGGACAGTGTGAAGACATCTGCCCGGTTGCGGCGATTCATCCGGCTCCCGGCCAGAGAAAAATCCGCAAGGTCACTATACTTGAGGAGAACTGCATCGGCTGTACGGCCTGTGCCAGAGGATGTCCTGCGGGCGCCATCAACGGCACCGTCAAGAACCCTCACTCGATTGACCAGAGAAAGTGCATTCAGTGCGGTTTCTGCGGCACAAAGTGCAAGAAGGACGCCATAGTAATCGAATATCTCGCTTAAGCGAAATCAAAAGCCCCGCTCGGCTGAGCGGGGCTTATTTTATGCTGTTTTCTTTTTTTTTGCAGAAGATGAGGTATGAAATACCGATACCCAGAAGGCCCGTGATAAGTCCGCAGATCATGCCGGCGATGACATCGCTCGGATAATGGACGCAGCGGATAATCCTTGAAATGGCAACAATGATCGGAATGATCATAAAGAACCATGCCCATTTGTGGCCGTCGATTCTGAGCATTCCGGTCAGGGCGGTGAACATCTCAAAGTTTGTTGAGGTGTGGCCCGAGGGGAATGAGGGGTCGGATTCGAGGTGAGCGCCGGCGGCAGTCCAGTAGGTGTTGAAGACATCCCAGAACGGTGTGTCTTTCAGGGTGATGTAGGGCCGCGCTCTGTCGATTGCAGGTTTGATACCGTAGTTTACAAGAAGTGTGCCGGCCGCAAAAGCGATGAACAGGGCCACACCGTACTTCCTGGTTTTCTTCGGTATGATGAGGATCAGGGATAAAACGCCGTAGATGATGTAGGCGCGCATATTGCCCATCTGCTGGCAGACATCGGCTATAAAGATTGTTGCAGGATTCTGCAGGTGCCAGATGACATTGTAGAGGGCAGTGTCAAAGCCGTAAAACAGGCTGTCCAAAGTTGCTCCCATATAGAGAAACCTCCTTTTTTCTTACAAGGCAATTATACTGTTATTGAAGGTCTTTTGCAATTGTTGTATAATTGAACGGTAATTTTATGGGAGGTAATTTTTATGAGTTACAAAAATCAGTATCCCTATATTTTTGTTCACGGAATGCTCGGCTGGGGAGAGGAGAACAAGTTCTACAAATTCCCTTACTGGGGCATGATTGCGGGCAATCAGATGAAGCAGCTTCGCGCCGAGGGTATCGAGGCGTATGCGCCGCAGGTAGGCCCTTTAGGCTCCGCCTGGGACCGCGCGTGCGAACTCTATGCGCAGCTGACCGGCACGCGCGTCGACTACGGCGTCGCCCACTCAAAGGCCAAGGGTCATGACCGCTACGGTATGACATTTACAAAGCCCGTTGTGGAGGGCTGGGGCACTGACAAGAAGATTCATCTCATCGGCCACTCCTTCGGCGGCGCGACCATACGTATGCTCGCGGAACTTCTGACAAACGGCTCGGAGGCTGAGCGTCAGGCCACACCGAAAGAGGAACTTTCACCCCTTTTCGAGGGCGGACACGGAGACTGGATAAAGTCCATCACTACGGTATCCGCGCCTCATGACGGCACGACATTCACCCACACCTATCCGAAACTCATGGTAGGTCTCACATACTTCCTTCTCGCGTTTGCGGGACTGGTCGGTCATACCGGCACGGGTCATGTCTATGACTTCAAACTCAGCCAGTGGGGACTCACACAGGTACCGGATGAGCTGCGTGACCACAAGAAGATTTTCCAGCCTCATGTCATGAGGAAGATCGTAAAATCGAAGGACTACATCTTCGCCGACCTCCGTATTGACAACGCGATGGACCTCAACAGGAACATCCACACTTCAAAGGACATCTACTACTTCTCAATTTCGGGCAACGGAACACAGCCCGCAGGCAACGGCACATACAAGCGCGCTCCGATAATGTTCATAGCCCTCGCTCCGTTTGCGAGGGGAATGGGTAAATTCCCGATAAACCAGAATATAAACGGCGCTGAGATTACGGAGGAGTGGAGAAAGAACGACGGCCTTGTCTCGCTCGAGTCCGGCCGCTATCCTCATCTTGAGCCTCACTGCATGTTTGAAGAAGTAAAGGACAAGAAGATTGAGAAAGGTATCTGGCACGTTCTTCCGGACGCCATAGGTGACCACGGCACGGTTATCGGCGGCTCGCTCTCCTTCATCGGACCGGGCAAACCCGACAACTACCGTAACGCCTATAAATACTGGATTGACTTCCTCGAGAAGCTTCCCGACTGATTTTAAACAAAAAGAAAGCCCTTAGCTATTTTAGCTAAGGGCTTAAATTTATTCTGCAGGATTAAGAATTATTGAAAGATAACGTCCATCAAAATCATTTCCCCAACCATTTAATTCATCAGATGAAGAAAACAAGATTTTGTTGTAGTCGGGCAATTCAATATTATGACTTTTAAGAATCCTTTCTGCTTCATCAATGATAGCAAATGATTCTTCTCCATCACCAATACCGGATCCTTCATATACCATTGCCATTTCATATGGTTTATTAAGCATATAGTTCAGTTCATCTGACGGATCATCTTCGATACCTTCTGTGATTCCTGAGTATAAAGCTTTTAATTCTGAGTATTCTTCTTCAGTTAAGGAGAGACTAAGTTCAGTTTCGTCATACTTCTCATAAGTTAGCAATACATCGGGAATTAAAACGCAGTATTCATCCGGCCAATCACCCCAGTTTGTGGAAGTGGCTCTCCACATGTGATCAGCTATAAAACTCCAGCTTCGATCAGGATACATTGTTACAAGATATTTTTCTACGCACATAATTACATATGCCATACGACCATTCATTGAAACTTTTTCCAGTTTATTGCTCATTATTATCACCTGTCCTATTCTGTCCATCCGGAGTAATTCTTTTTAATTTTGCCTTTGAAGGCATATGTGCAGTTCTCGCAAGATGCTTTGTGAGCGTCAAAACTATTCTTTGTTACGTGAATTGTAGTTAGGTGCAAGTCGCTTATTTTTGCACCGGCGTTTAGGGCTCTGTTTACCGCATCCACTTCTGCACAGTTGCAAAAAGTATATTTGTTAAGTGTGGTTGCGGGTAAATGCCCTTTGTGGCTTGAGTCGCCATAAAGAGTAGGGTTTTTAACGTAACCTTCTTTATTATAACCGCCATTGCGGCCAAAGTAAAACTTGCCGGTTTTTTCATCGTATGCGACACAGGCGGTATTAAAATTTTTCTTGGCCTTTCCGGTCAGTTCACTTTGCTTTTTTCTTGCCCAGTTCTTAACTCTTTTTTGCGATTGTGATTTGATCTGGGCAGGAGAGAGTTTATGACCGGAGGAAGAATAAGCTTTATGACCTTTTGTGTTTTCAAAAAGGCCGCTGTTTGGCTTGCTCATCAAATCCCTCCTTTTTTCTGCTTGGAAAAGAAA
>CAMYWC010000072.1:0-4512 GCA_947302545.1 uncultured Clostridia bacterium
ATTAAACCGAAAGGAAAAGCTTATGATTTACTGTTTTTCAGGTACAGGTAACTCGAAGTGGGTTGCCGAGAGAATTGCCGACGAACTCGGCGATAAGATTGAGATGATTCCCACATCGCTTACAAGCGATGACAAGTGCATAGGAATTGTCACTCCCACATATGCCTGGGGCGTTCCCGGACCGGTTGCTGATTTTCTGAAAGCTGCGAAGTTTTCAAAGGATCAGTACGTCTACCTTGTTGCGGTATGCGGCGCAAACTGCGGTATACTCGACAAGCAGGCGGCAAAGCTTTTAGGCCATCCGATTGCGGCCGCAATCTCACTCGCACTGCCGAACAACTGCATTCAGCTCGGCGACTGCGATACGAAAGAGGACGCGAAGAGAATGTTTGCCGCCGCCACACCCAAACTCACAAACTTCATTGAGAAGATAAAGAACGGTGAGAAATATTCCGATGTAACCCGCGGCTTCGCTCCGGTTGTTCTTACAAAGGTTGTTCACCCGATGTTTATGAAGTTTGCCACAAGTGACAAGCCGTTTTCCGTTGATGCCGGAAAATGCGTTTCCTGCGGCGCCTGCGAGAGCAGATGCCCTGTCGGAAACATTAAGCTTGTTGACGGAAGACCCACCTGGAACGGCAATTGCGCGCAGTGTACCGCATGCATCAACGGATGCCCTACACAGGCCATTCAGTACGGCAAACGCAGTGCCGGAAGAGTACGTTATTTCTTCTCAGAAGAGAATCTGTAAAGTAAAATTACTTTACAATCTGACCTTTTAGCAGATTTCTCTTTATTGTAGCCACCATATGTAGTATAATATGAATGTATTATTACTATAAGTGGTGATTTTTAAGTGAAACTCACTTTCTGCGGCGCAGCCCATGAAGTCACGGGCAGCTGCTACTATATTGAAGCGTGCGGCAAGAAGATGCTCGTGGACTACGGTCTCGAACAGGGCGCCGACATTTACGAATCCGGAGAACTTCCGGTCGGCGCCAGCGAGATAGACTACGTCTTTTTAACGCACGCTCACATTGACCATTCCGGTAAACTCCCGCTGCTTGCAGCGCAGGGGTTTAACGGGACGGTTTTTTGTACCCAGGCGACATATAACCTGTGTACGATAATGCTCCGCGACTCCGCCCACATCCAGGAGTTCGAAGCGGAGTGGAAAAATGTCAAGGCAAAGCGCGCGGGTAAGGAGGAGGTTCTGCCTCTCTATACCATTGAGGACGCAATCGCCGCTTTGCACTGCTTTGAATCACACTCATACAATGAACTTATAGATGTAGCTGACGGTATCCAGATAAGGTTCATTGACGCCGGACACCTTTTGGGTTCATCTTCAATAGAGGTTTTCCTGACAGAGAACGGAATCTCAAAGAAGCTTGTATTCTCAGGCGATATAGGAAATACCGATCAGCCTCTCATAAAGGATCCGACCTACATCACCCGTGCGGATTATGTCATAACTGAATCCACCTACGGTGACAGGGCACACGGTGCGAAGCCTGACTATGCGGCTTCGCTCGCGAGCATCATCCAGCGCACTTTCGACCGCGGCGGAAATGTCGTAATACCGTCATTTGCGGTCGGACGCACACAGGAGATGCTCTACTTTATCAGGCAGATAAAGGAGCGCGGACTGGTCACCGGACACGGCGATTTCAAGATTTACATAGACAGCCCCCTGGCCATTGAGGCCACGAATATCTACAGCAACTGTGACAAGATGTACCTTGACCAGGAAGCGCTGGAACTCATCTCACAGGGCAAGAACCCGATAGAGGTTTCGGGACTTCGTCTGGCGGTATCCTCAGAGGAGTCGAAGGCCGTAAACTACGACCTCGACCCCAAGGTTATAATCTCGGCTTCGGGTATGTGCGAGGCCGGCCGTATCAAGCATCACTTAAAGCATAATCTGTGGAGACCCGAGTGTACGATTCTCTTTGTCGGCTACCAGGCTGTGGGCACGCTCGGCCGAGCCCTTGTGGACGGAGCCACGACAGTAAAGATCTTCGGTGAGGAGATTGAGGTTTTAGCGGAGGTCGTAAAGCTCGCCGGTATGTCCGGACATGCTGATATAAACGGACTTACGAAATGGATTTCAGCCTTTGAATTCTCACCGCAGCAGGTATTTGTCTGCCACGGCGATGACGATGTATGTGAGGCCTACACCTCAAAACTCCGCAATGAATTCGGGCTCAACGCATATGCACCTTATCCCTACTGCGTGATTGATCTTATCTCGAACAAGATAATCTCAGAGGGCAACAGGACAAAGATTGAGAAGAAACCCGGAGCGGCTCCGGTATTTAAAGCAAACAGCCCTTACGGCAGACTTTTCCTCGCCGGTCAGAGACTCATCCAGACCATTCAGCACAACGAGGGAGGAGCCAACAAGGACCTCGCAAAGTTCGCGGATCAGATTATCGCGCTTTGCGAGAAATGGGACAGATAACATACCGTTCGTACGGAAAACCCGGCATTTCGTACCCGGCACGTCCGATTCTCATGCTTTTTCGACATTATATAAAGAGGCGGTTTTAAGGCCGCCTCTTATTTTTTTCAAGGAGGAAAAACATGAGAAGCATTATCTTGAGCGGACGTCTTACGAGAGACCCCGAAATCAGAGAGGTGACCGAGAAGAAAACCAAGGTCGCTGAGTTTACATTGGCCAACAACGACCGTGACAAGGAGAATGCGGAATTCTTCGATGTCACCTGCTGGGACACACTTGCAAAGTTCGTTGAAAACTATGTGAAAAAGGGACAGAAGATTGTAGTCTCGGGCTCTTTTGAAAATGAGGCCTATAAGGATAAGGACGGTAATAACCGCTACCATTTCAGGATTAAGGCAACCAATATTGAGTTTGCCGGATAGCAGGATGAAAGGTGGCTGCAAAAACCATTTCTTTTCCATGACTGATAACCCCTAATCAATCAATTCCCAATCACACGTTTGCAGCCACCTTCTCATAAAAAGGAGGAGGAAGGCTTGAAGAACAGAAAAATAAAGAAACGACTTCTGTCGTTTCTTTTCATTATCACCATTTTCGCGTCAATCGGTATTGTCGCCAATGCGGACTGGAAGGACAATGCCGACGTAATATCCGGAGAGAGGGTAATCGTCAATATGGACGACTACTGCAATCCGGGCGCGGCGGGACCTGAGAAGAGCATGGCTTCGCCGTCATACAACTACACATTTCACAATGGCCATACGGCCAACATACACATGGGGTATGTGACGGCGGACTACTATTCGCTGGGAGAGCCGCGCCACGGCTCGGACGGAAACACAATCTGGGCATACTGTATGGAGTTTGATGTTGAGGCGTACGCGGCTGCTGACCGCTACGGTGCCGCCGCTGAAAGCGCCGGGGGAAACCGGGCCTGGTCACGCATGTCGGAGGCTCAGCGCAAGGGTGTAATGCTCGCGACTCTCTACGGTTTCCCGAAGGTCCAAAACGGACCCACCGCAGCGGACAGCTATGCCGCGACGCAGATCCTTATCTGGGAGTTTCAGACGGGAGTCCGAAACTCCGTGACAAATAACGCGAGACAGGCCGTAAACTACTCATACAGCTACGGCGGAGAGAGCGGTACGGTCAGTCTTCCGCAGAACTTTTTCTACAACATAATTGCGGTCAGCCCGGGAGGCATAAACGCTTATAACAATCTTGTCGCGAAAATCTACAACCATGAGAAGCAGCCGAGTTTTGCCTCATCGAGAATTGAACTGGCATATGACTCGGCAAGCGGTAAATATACGAAAACACTGACAGACACAAACGGTGTTCTGTCAACATACGACGTCACCGCCGACAGCGGAGTTACCGCATCCGTCAGCGGCAACACTCTGACTCTTACGGCAAACAGATATGTAAACGGAGCAAATCTCACGCTGACCAAAAAAGCGCAACCGGCTACATCGCAGAGCATGCTCGTACTCTCCGCCACACCGGAAGGACAGACCATGGTCACCGGACAGAGGCAGGTGCCCGTCTCATACACCTATAAGGTCTATGCCTTAAACGGCTCGATTAAGGTTCAAAAACGCTCGAGTGACGGAGTGGTCTCCGGCATTAAGTTCAACGTCACGGGGCAGGGCATAAACACTGTTCTCACGACGGACTCCTCAGGCGTCGCAGTGCTGAACAATATTCCTGTCGGCTCATACACGGTGACTGAGCAGGTGCCTGACAGGTATGTCAATCAGGCACCGAAGACAGTCACGGTACAGAGCGGACAGACCGTTGTGGCCGCCTTCGGAAACGTCGTGAAGAAGGGTGACCTCATAATCAGGAAGATTGACGCGGGTACAGGTAAGGCCGTACCGGGCGCTCAGTTTGAGGTATATGATGAGAACGACAATCACGTTGCCACGGAAGTCGCAAACGAAAACGGTGAGGCCGTTTTCAAAGACCTTCTCTACGGCAACTACTATGTCTTTGAAAGCCTCGCGCCCGCAGGATATTTGCTCTCTGAAAAACGCTATGATTTCTCG
>CAMYWC010000073.1:0-4475 GCA_947302545.1 uncultured Clostridia bacterium
GGCTCTGTCATCATTGAGCCCACCAGCGGCAACACCGGCATCGGCCTTGCGGCAATCGCCGCAGCGAAGGGCTACCGCGCAATACTCACAATGCCCGAGACCATGAGCGTTGAGAGGAGAAACATCCTCAAGGCATACGGTGCAGAGATTGTTCTCACCGAGGGTGCAAAGGGCATGAAGGGAGCTATCGCCAAGGCTGAGGAACTCGCCGCCGAGATTCCGGACAGCTTCATCCCCGGACAGTTTGTAAACCCCGCAAATCCCGCCATCCATAAGGCGACAACGGGTCCTGAGATTTACAAGGACACTGACGGCAATGTTGATATCTTCATTGCAGGCGTAGGTACAGGCGGTACCGTTACGGGTGTCGGCGAATATCTGAAAGAGCAGAAGGCATCCGTTAAAGTCGTAGCAGTTGAGCCCGACGATTCACCCGTACTTTCAACCGGCACACCCGGTGCCCACAAGATTCAGGGTATTGGCGCAGGCTTCGTACCCGATGTCCTCAATACCTCCGTATATGACGAGATTTTCCGCGCAACAAACGATGATGCTTTCGCAACAGCGAAGCTCCTCGCAAAGACGGAAGGTATCTCTGTAGGTATCTCCTCAGGTGCTGCTCTCTTTGCCGCACTTGAGTATGCAAAGAAACCCGAGAACGCTGGCAAGACGATTGTCGCTCTCCTTCCGGACAGCGGTGACCGCTACTACTCAACAGCCCTTTTCACTGAATAACATGTCATTTTCTCCCGAAGAACTTGAACGCTATACGCGACAGCTGATTTTAAAAGATGTCGGCGCAAAAGGCCAACGCAAAATCAAGGACGGCAAGGTACTCGTAATAGGAGCCGGAGGTCTCGGCTCCACGGCGATAATGTACCTTGCCGCCGCGGGCGTCGGCACACTCGGTATCGTCGATGCCGACTGCGTCGACCTTACAAATCTGCAGCGGCAGATTATACACACGACTGACGACCTCGGTGTCCCGAAGGTCGAGTCCGCCGCTGCCACCGTAAAGGCATTGAACCCCAATGTCGAAGTGGTTACATATAAAGAATATGTCACAGCGGAAAACATAAAGGAGATTATTGAGCCGTACGATTTCATAATTGACGCGACCGACAATTTCCCCGCAAAGTACCTGATAAATGACGCATGCGTGCTTTTTGAAAAGCCCTTCTCGCATGCGGGCATTTTGCGTTTTGAGGGCCAGATGACGACATATCTGCCCGGCGAAGGCCCGTGCTTCCGCTGTATGTTTCCCGTTCCGCCTCCGCCGGAGCTCTCTCCCACTTGTAAGGAGGCCGGAATAATCGGCGCCGTTCCCGGCGTCGTCGGAAGTCTCCAGGCCGTCGAGGCAATCAAGTTTCTGACCGGAGCGGGTGACCTGCTTGTCGGAAAGCTCCTTATCATCGACCTGCTCACCATGGAATTTCATACCGTGAACATGCCGAGGGAGGACAGCTGCCCCATCTGTGGAAAGGAACCCGTAATCACTTCGCTTGTCGAGTACGAACAGACCGTCTGTGACCTTAAAGATATTTTGGAAAATGAGTGAGTACAAGAGTATGACTCCGAGAGAATTCGCGGAGCTCGATTTTTCACAATACACCCTGCTTGATCTCCGTGAGCCGTCGGAACTCATAGCCGACGGTATTGAAGGCGCGCTCAACATGCCCGTATCACAGGGCTTAGGAGCCCTTGCGACAGTTCCGGCCGGCAAACCCGTAATCGTCTTTTGCCGGGTCGGTGTCATAAGTGAGGAAGTCGCGGAACTTCTCGCGGATCTCGGTCACGATGTATACAACCTGGAAGGAGGCTACTGCGCATACCGCGCCGTAAAACATGAAGGGAACGATTAAAGCGATCTGCACAAGCCCCGCCAAGGGCACCGTAAAACGTCCCGTGGACAAGGCAGTTTTTATAAAAGACTTCGGTATTGAAGGCGATGCCCACGCAGGCAAATGGCACCGCCAGGTAAGCCTTCTTTCCTACGATAAGGTTGTCGAGTTCAACAAACTCGGCGGCGATGTCGCTGACGGTGATTTCGGAGAGAACCTGCTCGTCACCGACATAGACTTCAAGTCCCTGCCCATAGGCACGATTTTTCTCATCGGCGATGTAAAACTCCGCCTCACCCAGATAGGCAAGGAATGCCACTCGCACTGCGAGATTTACAAGCGTGTCGGCACCTGTATTATGCCGCACGAGGGCGTTTTTGCCGAAGTCCTCGAGGGCGGCACCGTTTTCCCCGGCGACACGCTCGAAGTTGTTGACTTTAAAGAGTGATTTGGTTATAATACTCCTTGCATTTGACCTTCTGGAGAAGTACCCAAGAGGCCGAAGGGGCTCCCCTGCTAAGGGAGTAGGTGCGGTAACGCACGCGGGTGTTCAAATCACCTCTTCTCCGCCAGAAAGACCTGAGACTTTATGCCTCAGGTCTTTTATTTTATTTGTCTTTTTGTTATCATATTTTTAAGTTATTTTTAAGTGTAGCGGTTTATTCTTCTCTTAACATTTTGTTCGTGAAGGGATTTTAAGATGCGTATTCTGATAGTTGAAGACGAGGTCCGCCTGGCCGAGGCGCTGGGCGAGATTATGAAGGGACAGCTCTACAGTGTTGATATTGTAAATGACGGCGAGGACGGATACGACTACGCCATGAGCAATATCTATGACGTCATTGTCATGGACGTCATGCTGCCTTCAATGAACGGCTTTGATATCGTCCGCAAGATGCGTGAGGAGAAGAATCAGACGCCGGTCATCATGCTTACGGCCAAGGATGACACGGCGGACAAGATAAAAGGACTCGACTGCGGCGCGGACGACTATCTGACGAAGCCGTTCATACCGGGAGAACTCCTGGCGCGTATCCGTGCCATCTCCCGCCGCCAGGGCGAGGTTGTCCTCGATGAACTGAAGTTTGAGGACTTAACCTTAAGCCAGTCCAACAGGACGCTCTCGTGCGGCAGTCATTCAATTAACTTGGGCCCCAAGGAGTTTGACATCATAAACCTTCTGATGTCGAACCCCGGTCTGATTGTCCCCAAAGAGGACCTGATTGTCAAAGTCTGGGGCATTGAGTCCGAGGCTGAGGACAACAATGTGGAGGTATACATCTCCTTCCTTCGAAAGAAAATCTCGCACCTGGGCTCGAAGGTCCTGATTGCCACGGTGCGCAAGCTCGGTTATCGTCTGGAGGTGCAGGAAGACGCTTAAGAAGCTCAGAAAGAAGTTTATAGTTTCCAATATGGCTCTTGTCGGTGTCGTCCTGATTGTCATGTTCTTCGTCCTGACCATCGTCACCTATGCCTTTGAGCGGCAGCAGACGATAGGGGCGCTCCAGGAGGCGCTGCGGGGCGGCCGCGTCCTCGCCTTCTTCCCGAACGGCGATTCCGTCATGGTTGACGGCGTGCAGTCCCTCGACAGCGAGGGGGAGACGGATGATGAGAGACGCAGTTCGGTAGTGCTTATTGCGCTTTATGACAAAAATCGTGTGCTCGCATATGATACCTCTATCAACTCGGATTTCACGGACAGTGAGATTAATGCCTTGCTGAAATACGTGCGTGAGACAGACGATGAGGGCGGTATTATAACCGCGTATAACGTGAGGTTTTTAAAGATCGCAACCGATGAGGGCACCAAGGTTGCCTTCGCGAACCGAGATTCGGAAATCGCGACTTTTGCATTTTTGCTGCGTCTTTATTTCTTCGTAACAATGGTGATCTTAGCCATAATGTTCCTGATATCGGACTATATGGCAAAGAAAGCCATAGAGCCGGTGGAGAAGTCCTGGGAGAAGCAGAATCAGTTTGTGGCGGACGCCTCACATGAGTTGAAGACGCCGCTTACGGTCATTCTCGCCAACATGGACATAATGCAGGCGAACAAGGACTCGACCATCTGGGAACAGAACAAGTGGATTGAGAACACAAAGTCCGAAGCGACCAGGATGGCTGAACTCGTCGGAGACATGCTCTTCCTTGCCCGTTCGGATGCCAACATGGACCAGCAGTACAATTTCGAAGAGCTCAACTTTACGAGTGTTGTCGAGGACTGCGTACTGACCTTTGAGTCCGTGGCTTTTGAGAAGGGCATGACGCTCTCGTCACAGGTTGCACCGGACCTCTATGCATATGCGGACCAGACAAGAATCAAACAGGCGGTCATGGTCTTAATAGACAACGCGATAAAGTATTCGGGTGAGAACGGACATATCTTCGTTCAGGCTGAGGGAAATCAGAAAAATGTAAAACTCACTGTCGCGAATACGGGAACTGAAATCCCGAAGGAGAAGCAGGAGCATCTCTTTGAGCGCTTCTATCGCGTTGATGAATCACGTACAAGGGAGCGGGGCGGATACGGTCTCGGTCTTTCAATAGCAAAGAACATCATTGAGGCCCACGGCGGTACCATAGGGCTCGAGTACTCGAACGAAAAAGGTACTTGCATAGGATTTTCAATTCCGA
>CAMYWC010000074.1:0-4427 GCA_947302545.1 uncultured Clostridia bacterium
TGAGTTCTTTCATCTGAAAACCCCGCTTTTACTTTACGACGATGTTTACGAGACGGCCCGGAACATAGAGTTCCTTAACTATTGTTTTGCCCGAAATCTCGGCCGCGACCTTCTCATCGGCCTTCGCGAGGGCAAGGACCTCATCGGATGCGGCATCGGCAGCTATGTTCAGCTTTGCGCGGATCTTACCGTTGACCTGAGCGACAATCTCTATTGTAGCGTCAACGCACTTGTCCGCGTCAAAGTCAACCCAATTGCCGTTTGCCAGCATACCGGAAAAGCCCTGAGCTTCCCAGATCTCCTCCGTAATATGGGGAGCGAAGGGGTAGAGAAGCGTTACGAATGCCTTCAGTTCGGCATTGTTGAGCTTACCGTTGTCATATATGTCATTGATGAGAGTCATCAGCGCGGCAATGGCCGTGTTGAACTTCATACCCTCAATATCTTCGGTTACCTTCTTAATGGTCTTGTTGATTGCGACCTCAAGTTCGGGTGAGTATTCATCGCCCGGAACCAGAATCTCCTGAAGTCCCCAGGTACGGTCAAGGAAGCGCTTGCAGCCTTTGACCGAGGACTCGGACCAGGGTGCCGCCTTCTCATAGTCGCCCATGAAAAGTACATAGGTGCGGAGAACATCAGCACCGTACTCGTTTACTACATCCATCGGGTCAATTACATTGCCCTTTGACTTTGACATCTTGTCGCCGTCAGGACCGAGAATGAGACCCTGAGCCGTGCGCTTGGCGTACGGTTCTTTTGTCGGTACGACACCTATGTCGTAGAGGAACCTGTGCCAGAATCTGGAATAAATCATATGGCGGGTTACATGTTCCATACCGCCGTTGTACCAGTCTACCTGACCCCAGTATTCGAGTTTGTCACGCGCTGCAAGAGCCTCGTTGTTATGCGGATCCATATAACGCAGATAGTACCAGGATGAACCCGCCCACTGCGGCATGGTGTCGGTCTCCCGACGGGCATCGCCGCCGCACTTCGGGCACTTGCAGTTTACGAATGAGTCTATCTTGGCAAGCGGACTCTCACCGTCGGAGCCCGGCTCAAACTGCTCGACTACGGGCAGTCTGAGAGGCAGTTCCTCATAAGGTACTGCCACCATGCCGCAGGTCGGACAGTGAACAATCGGAATGGGTTCGCCCCAGTAACGCTGACGGTTGAAGGCCCAGTCCTTCATCTTGTACTGAACACCGGCTTCGCCGCAGCCCTTTTCCTCAAGGTACTCAATCATCTTTGCGATAGAATCCTTCTTGTTGTTTATGCCGTTTAAGACTCCGGAGTTTACCATCTCGCCGTCACCGGTATAGGCCTCTTTCGAGATGTCTCCGCCCTTGATTACTTCAATTATGTCAATGCCGAATTCCTTTGCAAAGTCATAGTCACGCTGGTCGTGAGCCGGAACCGCCATGATGGCGCCCGTGCCGTAACCCATCATTACATAGTCCGCCACATAGATAGGGATCTCTTTGCCGTCTACGGGATTTATGCCGGACAGGCCTTCGATTCTGACACCCGTCTTCTCCTTTACAAGCTGCGTGCGTTCAAACTCTGTCTTCTTCGCACACTCTTTTCTGTATGCCGTTATTGCATCCATATTGGAAATTCTGTCGGCATACTTGTCTATCATGGGATGCTCGGGAGCCATAACCATGAAGGTTACACCATAGAGTGTATCCGGACGGGTCGTGTAGATACGCAGTTCCTCGTCATCTGAACCCTTTACCTTGAAGTTCACGAACGCGCCGGTGGACTTGCCTATCCAGTTGACCTGCTGAAGCTTTATATTCGGAAGATAGTCGACAGTCTCGAGTCCTTCAAGGAGTTTGTCTGCATACTCCGTTATGCGGAGATACCATACGTCCTTCGCCTTCTGAACAACCTCAGAATGACAGATATCACAGTGGCCGCCCTGTGAGTCCTCGTTTGAGAGGACAACCTTGCAGTGCGGGCAGTAGTTTACAAGGGCCTTGTCGCGGAAGACAAGTCCGTTTTCAAACATCTTGAGGAAAATCCACTGTGTCCACTTGTAGTAGTCCTCATCAGTCGTATCTATTACACGGGTCCAGTCGAATGAGAATCCGACCGAGTGCAGCTGATCCGAGAAGTGCTTGATATTCATATCCGTGACTTTTCTCGGATGCATTCCCGTCTTTATTGCGTAGTTTTCCGTGGGGAGACCGAACGCGTCAAAACCTATCGGGAAGAGGACGTTGTAGCCCTGCATGCGGCGTTTTCTCGAGATTACCTCGAGGCCTGAATAGGCCTTGATATGGCCTACGTGCATGCCGGCACCCGACGGATACGGGAACTCGACAAGTCCGTAAAACTTAGGCTTTGACGAGCCGTCTTCGGCATGGAAGACGCCTTCATCCTCCCAGCGTTTCTGCCACTTTGCCTCAGTGGCTCTGAAATCATAGTTTTTCATATTTATCTTCTCCTTAAAGGGTTACTTCTTCTGCGTCTGCCCAGAGCTTTTCAATATTGTAATGCTCACGGGCCTCCTCGGTAAAGATGTGTACGATTACATCGCCGAAGTCCAGAAGCTGCCAGTCCGAGGCCTTGCCCTCGAGTCGGCCCTTCTCGCCGGCCTCTTCGGTCTTGAAGTCGATCTCATCGGCCAGAGCGCGCACCTGAGTCGTAGATGTACCGTTTGCAATGACGAAATACTCAGTCAGAACAGTCAGGTCATCTATCTTCAGGACTTTTATGTCAACAGCCTTTTTGCTGTCGAGCGCGTCAGTGATTATCTTTACTTTTTCCTGTGCTGTCATTTCTGTTCCTCTCTTTTTTTACACACTTCATTATATGCGTCTATCGTATCCTGATTTATCACTCTGTCCTGACGAAGCAGGTCCTGGAGCGTGAAGCGTGTGCCTATAAGCACAGCCTCATCTATGTCGCGGAAGGCGGCTTCGCGGACCTCATCGACTCCGGGATAATCCCTCTCGTCCGAAATGAAATCGGCGATGTAGATAATCTTCTCAAGCATTGTCATATCTGCCTTCGCGGTTGTGTGATAACGGATGGCGGAGACCATCTCCTCATCCTCTATGCCGAGCTCGTCCCGTATAAACGCCGCGCCGGCAGGTGCGTGCCAGAGCTTCGGCGTCTTTATGACAACCTCGGGAATGTCCGGGAAGCGGAGCATATATTCCTTCTGCTCCTCATCCGGAGAGTTTTTCTCAATATCGTGGAGAAGACCGCAGACATATGCCCGCTCCGTATCCTCTCCGTATCTCTCCGCCAGTTTTACGGCGGCATCGGCTACATTGAGCGAATGTAAAAACCTTCTCTCCTGCAGCTTCTCCTTCATAACCGCAATGAATTCATCTTTGCGTTCGATCATAGATAGAGGTCCTCCGACTTAATAAAGTCAAATGTATCTTTTGTGACAAGTCCTTCAACGGACTCGCCGTTTTTCAGTTTTGCCCTTATCTCGGTTGATGAGAGTTCCAGTGGTTCAATCGACATGAACTTTATTCTGCCGCATTTATACTGTGAAGGAAAATACTCCTTCGCGTATGCCTCGAGGTCCGACAAATCAAGTTTGTCCGAGCGTACGGAAGCGACCACCGTGCAGTACTTTAAAATACCTTCCGGTCTGTACCATCTGTGGAGACTCATCAGCATATCGTCTCCGCAGAGGAAGTAGAACTTTGCGCATCTGTACATTCCTTTAAGCTGGCGCAGAGTATCGTATGTATAACTCTTTCCCTTCCTGTCAATCTCAATGCTCGAGACCTCAAAGACAGGATCGGTGAATGTGCGTCTGCACATCTCAACCCGCGCAGCGGCGGGGGCGAGACCCGGGCTCTCCTTATGCGGAGGCACATAGGTCGGGATAATAAGCACTCGGTCGAGCCCGTATTCCGCCGCGAACGTTCTTGCAATATTCAGATGTCCGACATGCGGCGGATTGAAGGTGCCGCCGAAGATGCCTATTTTTTCCATTTCTTCTCCTTGTCGAGGCGGCCCCTGTAATTGTTGCCTGCGGCAGCCTCTTTTGCGCGCTTTATGTTCGCGGCCTTTTTCATGGCCTTCTCATGAAGCGGATAACTGTATCTGTAGAGCGTGACAACGCCTCCGATGACGCTGATGACATCAGCGCCCGTCTTTTCGGCGAGTCTGTCTGCGACCTCGCGCGGTGTCTCGGGACAGGACTCAAGCAGGACCTTGACCTTTATGAGTTCCTTCGCGTCAAGCACCTCTTCGGTCTGCTTCACGACAGCCTCGGTCACACCGTACTTGCCTACCTGGAAGGCCGGTGTGAGGCTGTGTGCCTGTGCTCTGTACTTTGCTCTTTCCTTGCTGTCCATATATGCTCCTTAAAGTTCACTCTTCAGCAGCTCGCACATCTTTTCAAGCGCCCTGCTTCTGTGACTCATCGTATCTTTGATATCTGAGGGTATTTC
>CAMYWC010000075.1:0-4418 GCA_947302545.1 uncultured Clostridia bacterium
AACAGCGGCGCTATCGCCGTCTGCAGGATGAAGTTCAGCACTTCCTCCTTGTCCTTCAGCACGCCTGTCTTGTAGGCGTACAGCAGTGTTCCGGGCACGGACGTCGTGGCAATGTAGTAGATATCAAAAGCATCCTTGTCGAGCCCTGCCTTGGAGGCGAGCATCGCAAGAATACTTCTGTACGATGCATTTCCTATGAGAGATGCGGTATTGCTCTTTAAAACCTCAGAGTAAAACCGCAGCAGGTTCTCGTTCTCAATTATCGAGGCAAAATAGACATAAATCGCAACGCCGACTCCCACCGCGAGATTCTTTGAGTAGAGCTTCAGAACGATGTTGAAGTACTTGATCTCACAGTTTCGGAGTACGTCGTTGCAGACAAAGTCCGCAATTTCCTCTTTGTTTTTGAAATAGTAAAAGAACTTGGTCCTGGTGATATCCGCTTCCTGGCAGATCTGTGTTATTGAAACATCATCGTAGCCGAACTCATAGAAAAGCTTCTTCGCGGTGTTGACTATGAGTTCCTTGGTCCGGATACCGGCACGGTTCCCTTCCATTTACATCACCGCCGATTAGTATATCACAAAACCGGCTTTGATACAATTTGTATAAAAAACTTTTTGACAGTTGTCAAAAATGTAAATTGACGCCTGTCAAAAAGCAATGTAGTATGGAGTTATGTAAATAATAAAGGAGGTATTCTTATGCCGCACAGCAAAAGGTACAATGAACGTCTGAAACGTTTCAACGATGCGGTCGCCTGCAAGACTCCGGACAGAGTCCCCGTCTTCCCCATCATCGAACAGTGGGCGAATGCTTATGCCGGAACGAGTATCCGCGAGAGCTACACAAAGGACCCGCGCATTGAGCTTGAAACATTCAGAAAAGTCTACGACGATATCTATGTCGATGTCTCATACGGTACGGGAAACCTCATTCCCCTTGATATGATGAAAAACTTCGGCGAAGGCATATATGTCGTCAGTGACCAGGGCGTCCAGATCAAGGGCAGCCACGGCCGCACAATGGAGGATACCGAATATCCTCAGCTCATCGCCGATCCCACAAAATTCATTCTCGATGTAATCGTACCGAGAAAGTATGCCACCGCGTCTGACGCGGACAAGGCAATCGGCACATGGGCAAAAGGTGCTCTCGGCCTTGTCAAATGGAAGGTCTACGAAGAGGCCGCGTTCCAAATGATTGAGCGCACTCTCGATGTTCCCATCGTCACGAGAAACGCCACATTCCTGCCGCCGGACATCATCCTTGATTTCCTCCGCGACTTCGCCGGCGCGTCTTCTGACGTCCGCAGACATCCCGAGGAGTTCAAGGCCGCATGTGAAGCCATGCTTCCCATGTCTTTCAGAATCATTCAGGAGACTGACCCCTTCAAGCAGGGCCTCGTCTTCATGCCGCTTCACTTCCCGACCTACCTTCGTCCGAAGGACTTCGAGAACCTCTACTTCCCTTCAATGAAGGGCATGGCAGAGAAGCTCCTCGCCTCGGGAAGACGCGCCATGTTCTACTGCGAGAACGACTGGTCACCTTATGTCGACATTATCAAGGACCTCCCCGGCGGCGGTGTATACTGCCTCTTCGAGAAGGGCGACCTCCGCGAGTACAAGAAGGCTCTCGAAGGCAAGGTCTGCATTGGCGGCGGTATGCCGGTTGACCTGCTGAAGAACGGCACACGTGAGGAATGCATCGACAAGGCGAAACAGCTTCTCGATGACCTCGCTCCGGGCGGAGGATACATTTTCGCTCTCGACATGAACCTCCTCTCACCGAACGATGTCAATCCCGAGAACTTCTCCGCTGTAACGCACTATGTCCACTACAACGGAGAATACTAAGGAGGAATGAATCATGACAACATCTGAAATGCTTGAGAAAAAGTTTTTCTTCTTCCCGAAGTTTTTAAGAGATAAGATCATCTTCCTCATCACGATGGAACTTCTTCTCAGATAAGTGAAAAAAATAACCGGGCTCCGGAATCGGAGCCCGGTATTCTTTTTGTTTACGGTTTATTTAACCGTAGCGGATCTGTCAACATAGTGAGTATGGAGATACTTGTGAGCCGTATGGCTGTTGGGTTCTCCGAAGAACTCCTTGTAGACGATATCCATAACTGCTGTATTCTTGTGAGACTTTCTCTCGGGAAGGTCAAGGTCTTCCTGATAAAGAACGCCTGCGCGGAGACCGCGTACATCAACAGTATCACGAACCCAGTTGGGCTGGATGGGCTGACCGCCGCCGTTGATACAACCGCCCGGGCAGCACATGATCTCGATGAAGTGGTAGTTCTTCTCGCCGTTTCTGACAGCCTCAAGAACCTTCTTCGCATTTTCAAGACCTGAAGCAACCGCTACGTTGAGTGTAAGGTTGCCGACAGTATAGCTGGCCTCTTTGATGCCGTCCATACCACGGACTTCCTTGTAGTCAACTTCTGCGTTATCCTGGCCGGAAAGTACGTCAACAGCCGTACGGAGAGCAGCTTCCATAACACCGCCGGTTGCGCCGAAGATTACGGCAGCGCCGGTGCCTTCGCCGAGCGGAGAGTCGAACTCTTCGTCAGGAAGGTTATCCCACTGGAGACCTGCGCGCTTGATCATCTTGACAAGTTCACGTGTGGTCAGAGCATAGTCAACATCAGCGAAGCCGTCAACGCTCATCTCTTCACGGCCTACCTCAAATTTCTTTGCGGTACAGGGCATGATTGAAACGGAGACGATGTCCTTCGGATCGATGTTGTTCTTCTTTGCCCACCAGGATTTCAGTGTGGCACCGAACATCTGCTGAGGGGACTTACAAGTTGAAAGGTTGTCAAGGAAATCAGGGAAGTATGTTTCACAGTACTTGATCCAACCCGGTGAACATGAGGTGATGAGCGGAAGCTTACCGCCGTTCCTTACGCGGGTGATGAGCTCTGTGCCCTCTTCAAGGATTGTAAGGTCGGCTGAGAAGTTGGTATCGAATACCTTATCGAAGCCGAGTCTGCGAAGAGCAGCAACCATCTTGCCCTTGCCCATTGTTCCTATCGGCTTGCCGAAGCCTTCAGCGATAGCGGCACGGACTGCGGGAGCAGTCTGAACAACAACTACCTTTGAAGGATCGTTGATAGCCTCGAAGATCTCAGCTATCTGATCTTTCTCAACAAGAGCGCCTACGGGGCAGGCCTCGATGCACTGTCCGCAGTTGACGCAGGCGACATCAGCGAGTTTCATCTCGAATGCGCAGCCGATTGTTGTGTCGAAACCTCTGTTGTTGGCGCCGATAACGCCCGTCTGTGAACGGCAGGCAGCTACGCAGCGACGGCAGAGTATGCACTTGCTGTCATCACGTACAAGTGCCGGTGAGCTCTCGTCGAGTTCAACCTCAGTCTTTTCGCCCTTGTATGTGTCGAAGTCAACACCGAAGTTACGGGCAAGAGTCTGGAGTTCGCAGTTCTCGGAACGATCGCATGCGAGGCACTCGCAGTTGTGGTTTGACATTATGAGTTCAAGAGTTCTCTTGCGAGCTTTAAGAACACGGTCGGAACGTGTCTTTATCTCCATGCCCTCTGATACGGGCATTACGCAGGCTGCAACAAGTGTTCTGGCACCTGTTACCTCAACAACGCAGATACGGCAGGCGCCGATCTCGTTTCTGCCCTTCATATAGCAGAGTGTGGGGATCTCGATGCCGATTGTTCTGGCAGCCTCAAGAATTGTAGTACCTGCAGGTACACTGACAGGTGTACCGTTGATTGTACAATTAATCATATCCATAAAGCACACCCCTCCCTTAATCCTTCGTAATTGCGCCGAATGCGCAGTTCTGCATGCAGACGCTGCACTGTACGCACTTGTCGTGGTCTATAACGTGCGGCTGTTTTACTGTACCGGAAATAGCATTTGCCGGGCAGTTTCTCGCACACTTCGTACAACCTACGCACTTCTCAGGATCGATTGTGAATGTGAGAAGGTCACGGCATACGTGTGACGGACACTTCTTATTGTTGATATGAGCCTCATACTCATCACGGAAATAACGAAGTGTTGAAAGAATCGGGTTCGGAGCTGTCTGTCCGAGACCGCAGAGAGAGTTATCCTTGATGTGAGCTGCGAGAGCTTCGAGCTCATCTATGTCAGAGGGCTCGCCTTCGCCGCTTGTGATCTTCTCAAGGAGCTCATAGAGTCTTCTCGTACCGATACGGCACGGTGTGCACTTACCGCAGGACTCATCAACCGTGAAGTCAAGGAAGAACTTCGCGATATCAACCATACAGTTGTCCTCGTCCATGACAATAAGTCCGCCTGAACCCATCATGGAGCCGATGGCGATGAGGTTGTCATAGTCGATTTCAACATCGAAGTGCTCTGCGGGGATACATCCGCCGGAAGGACCGCCGGTCTGGGCAGCCTTGAACTTCTTGC
>CAMYWC010000076.1:0-4384 GCA_947302545.1 uncultured Clostridia bacterium
CTCATGACATTCTTTTCGGTTATCTCAAGGCTCATCTCCTGCATGGGAAGCATAAGCGCAACATTTAAAGCTTCATCGGACATTACCGAACGGGCAACCGCCATATGGGCGTTTGCGGCCTGGATGCCCTTTTCGACTTCGCGACGGATTTCCTTGTTCTCGCGGACCAGTTCGATGAACTGACGCATGAGTTCATCTCTCTTATCCTTGAGAAGCTTATGGCCCTTTCGCGCCGTCTTCAGCTTATTCTTTATGTTGGTGAGCTCCATGCGGGTAGGGTTTACATTGAGTCTTGCCACAAGGCTTCACCTACTTTACTTTTTGTCATAGTACTCATCGAGTACTGCCTCAGAGATACGTTTGAGTTCCGCACGCGGAAGAATACGAAGGAGTTCCCAACCGAGGTCAAGAGTCTCTTCAATGGAGCGGTTCGTCTGATAGCCCTGGGAGACATAACGCTTCTCAAACTCATCGGCGAACTTAGCATAGAGAAGGTCAATCTCTGTAAGAGCTGCCTCACCGAGGATCGTCATAAGTTCCTTGGCGTCCTTACCTCTTGAGTAAGCGGCGAACAGCTGGTTCATTGTGTTGGAGTGGTCCTTGCGTGTCTTTCCTTCGCCGGTACCCTTATCTTTAAGACGTGAAAGCGAAGGCAGTACGTCTACCGGAGGCTGAATACCGCGGCGGTCAAGGTCACGGGAGAGCATAATCTGGCCCTCTGTGATGTATCCTGTAAGGTCGGGAATCGGGTGAGTCTTATCATCCTCAGGCATTGAAAGGATGGGGATCATGGTGATGGAACCATCCTTACCCTTCTGACGACCGGCACGCTCATACATTGTAGCGAGGTCGGTGTAGAGGTAACCCGGATAACCACGACGGCCCGGAACTTCCTTACGGGCTGCTGAAATCTCACGAAGAGCATCAGCATAGTTTGTGATATCTGTCATGATGACGAGAACGTGCATGCCCTTCTCGAAAGCGAGATACTCAGCTGTTGTAAGAGCCATCTTGGGAGTGGCTATACGCTCAACAGCGGGGTCGTTTGCGAGGTTGGAGAACATGACTGTTCTGTCGATGGCGCCTGTCTCACGGAAGGACTCTACGAAGAAGTTCTGCTCCTCGAAAGTGATACCGAGAGCGGCGAATACAACGGCGAACTGCTCGTCCTTGCCGCGTACCTTTGCCTGACGGGCAATCTGAGCAGCGAGCTCAGCGTGCGGAAGACCCGAACCTGAGAAGATGGGGAGCTTCTGTCCGCGGACGAGGGTGTTAAGACCATCGATGGCGGAAACACCTGTCTGAATGAACTCAGACGGGAACGCACGGGCTGCAGGGTTCATGGGAGCGCCGTTTACGTCAAGTCTTTTATCGGGGATGATTTCGGGACCGCCGTCGATGGGGTTGCCGAGACCGTCAAATACACGGCCGAGCATGTCGGTGGAAACACCGATTTCCATCTGACGTCCTGAGAAACGAACCTTGGAGTCGGAGAGGTTGATACCTGTTGAGCTCTCGAAAAGCTGTACAACTGCGTTGGAGCCGTCAACTTCAAGAACTCTGCAGCGGCGCTTGTCGCCGTTTGCAAGCTCTATTTCGCCAAGTTCGTTGTATGTGACGTTTTCTACATCACGAACGATCATAAGAGGACCTGCTACCTCTTGTATGGTTCTATACTCTTTTGGCATTAATAGTCCTCCTCCTTATTGAGAGCATCGGCAAGCTCGGAGTTGAGACGAGCATCGATCTTCTCGAATTCTGCATCTATCTCCTCTTCCTTGATGTACTTGAAACGACCGATGGCTTCACGTACGGGAAGGTCGATGATGTCTTTGATTGAGGCACCCTTTGAAAGTGCATCAGCTGAGCGCTCGTAGAAGTCTACAACGAGTGTCATCATATAGTGCATCTTCTTGGGTGAAGAGTAAGTGTCAACCGGGTCGAAAGCTACCTGATGAAGGAAGTCCTCACGGATTGAACGGGCTGCTTCCATCTTAAGACGGTCAGGATCTGAAAGAGCATCCATACCAACCATCTTAACGATTTCGTCGAGTTCTGCTTCCTCTGAGAGGAGTGTCATCATCTTGGTACGAAGTGCTGTCCAGTCTTCTGCAACTTCGGCGTTGAACCACTTACCGAGCTTGTCCGCATAGAGCGAATAAGATGTCAGCCAGTTGATGGCCGGGAAGTGTCTCTTGTATGCGAGAGCTGCATCAAGACCCCAGTAAACCTTAACGATACGAAGAGTAGCCTGGGATACGGGCTCGGAAATATCACCACCCGGAGGGGATACGGCGCCGATTGCCGAGAGGGCACCTTCGCGCTCGTCTGAACCGAGGGAGATAACACGGCCTGCACGCTCGTAGAACTGTGCAATACGTGAACCGAGGTATGCCGGGTAACCTTCTTCACCGGGCATTTCCTCAAGACGACCGGACATCTCACGAAGGGCCTCTGCCCAACGGGATGTGGAGTCAGCCATGAGGGCTACGGAGTAACCCATATCACGGAAGTACTCAGCTATTGTGATACCTGTGTAAACTGATGCCTCACGGGCAGCAACAGGCATATCCGATGTGTTTGCGATGAGGACGGTACGCTCCATGAGTGACTTACCGGTATGAGGGTCGATAAGTTCGGGGAACTCAAGAAGAACGTCTGTCATCTCGTTACCACGCTCGCCGCAACCGATGTAAACAACGATCTCGGCGTCAGCCCATTTTGCGAGCTGGTGCTGTGTAACTGTCTTACCTGAACCGAAAGGTCCGGGGATGGCTGCACAACCGCCCTTAGCAAGCGGGAAGAGCGCGTCAACAACACGCTGACCTGTTACAAGGGGGATTGTCGGGTCGAGCTTTCTTGCATAGGGACGGCCTACACGTACGGGCCACTTCTGCATAAGCTGGATCTCTTCGCCGTTATCAAGAACCGCGACTGTCTCTGTGACTGTGAAGTCACCTTCCTTGATTGATTTAATTACGCCACCCTTTGAGCGGGGCGGAACCATAATTCTGTGTTCAACAACCTCTGTCTCCTGAACGGTACCGATGATATCACCGGGTACAACCGTGTCGCCTTCGGCAACCTTCGGTACGAAGTGCCATTTCTTCTCACGGTTGAGTGACGGAACTTCAATACCTCTCTTCAGGTTGTTGCCTGTCTGAGCCATGATGCTCTCAAGGGGTCTCTGAATACCGTCGTAGATTGTTGTAATAAGTCCAGGACCGAGTTCAACGGAAAGAGGTTCACCTGTTGATTCAACAGCTGTACCTGTTCCGAGACCTGAAGTCTCCTCGTAAACCTGGATAGAAGCACGGTCTTCGTGCATTTCAATTATTTCACCAATAAGTCTCTCGTCACTTACACGTACAACGTCGTACATGTTTGCGTCGCGCATGCCATCGGCAATAACAAGCGGGCCGGAGACTTTGGTAATAGTACCTTTACTCATAATTCTATCACTTGCCCTTTCTGTTTACGGCTGAATTTTGAAATACGCGTTACGCGTCTGAAAGTATGTCTGAGCCAACTGCCTGTTCAACAGACTTGCTGACGTTTCTCATACCAAGACCTGTATTTCCCTGGATGCCCGGAATGGGGATGATTGCCGGTGTGGGCAATTCACGATAACGGTCGAGTTCGCTTTCTATCGAAGTTGCAAGTTCTTCGGTGATGAAAATAACTGCGTATCCGCCTTCAACCATTCTTCTTATCTGATGGATGGCAGCCTGCGGCTCTTCGATGGGATAGATTTCAAGGCCTATTGAAGCAAAGCCGTAGATGCTTGACTTCTCGCCTATTGCAGCAATTTTATACATAAAGCGCTCTCACCCTCTCTCTGATAACATCTGCGGGAAGATTGTTAATCTTGGCTGAAAGAATTATACGAACTGTTTTGATCTCTGCGTCACGGGCTACATAGTAGGCAACTATCGGGTCAATGCCGAAAGCCGTGTAACGAGCCTCGTTTACGCATTCCATGAGAATGTCATCGCACCACTTTTCAAACACGGATGTGCTCTCCTTGAACTTCTCGCCTGCTACGGCATAGGAAGTGTCGCCTAGATAATTCAAAACCGCGTCCAAGCCCTCGAGAGAGGTCTCTACGAGCTTGTGTTTTGCAATGGTGTCACATTCACAGAGAGAACGCTCAACAAAGTCCTTTGACTTGCCGGTGTTTGCGCAGCGTAGAGCGGTCTTTATGTTCGCTGTCGCGCACATACGCTCTGCGAGTTCCGCGAGAACCGGGCTGCCGGACTTCACGCCGAGATACTTGATTCTCTCAAGTGTGGCCTTGTCGATGATAGCGTCCGCGAGCTGACCGTTTGAGGTCGCGGTAAGCACTTCATATGCCTCCTCTGCGGGCTTCTGCATGAAGTCCGGC
>CAMYWC010000077.1:0-4371 GCA_947302545.1 uncultured Clostridia bacterium
CATATATGTCGACTTACCGGCCATGTTCGGGCCGGTGATTATGGCGGCGAGGTTCTCGCCGGAATCGAGCAGCGTGTCGTTCGGCACGAAGGGCGAGCCGTCGAGCATCTTCTCGACAACGGGGTGCCTTCCGTCCTTTATCTCGATTACTCCGTCCTCTGAAATCTCGGGACAGACGTAGTTGTTGTCATTCGATACCTTCGCAAAGGAGCAGAGGACGTCGAGCACCGAGACGGCATTCGCCGTGCGCTGCACGCGGTCGAGCTCGGCCGCCACAGTGTCGCGTACGGTTGAGAACAGCTCGTACTCGAGACGTGTTATGCGCTCCTGAGCGCCGAGCACCTTGGACTCAAGTTCCTTGAGTTCCTGGGTGATGTAGCGTTCACAGTTCGCGAGTGTCTGTTTTCTTATGTAATCCTCAGGGACCTTGTCCTTGAAGGAGTTCGAAACTTCAATATAGTATCCGAATACACGGTTGTAGCCTATCTTAAGTTTTGTGATGCCGGTGCGCTCTTTCTCATCGGCCTCAATCTTTGCGAGGTAGCCCTTGCCGCCGTTTAAAATCTCACGGAGGGAATCGAGCTCCTCGTTATAGCCGTCTCGGATCATTCCGCCTTCACGTACTGAGAAGGGCGGATCCTCGGCTATGGCCGAATCGATAAGTTCCTTTATGTCGGTCAGCGGGTCAATATCCCGCTCCGTCTGTGAGAGAAGCTCCGTCGTCGCCGGCTTTAAGAGTTCCTTAATCGGCGCCAGAAGAGAGACTGTCTCATAAAGGGAGCGCAGTTCACGCGCATTGGCCGTGCCGTATGTTATGCGCGTCATGAGCCGCTCCATATCACGGACATCGGTTAAAAGTCCCGCGATTTCATCGCGGACCTCAATATTTTCTATGAGCCATGCGACGGCATTCTGCCGTCTGATAATGCCCGCAGGCGATACCAGAGGCTGCTCTGTGTAAGAGCGGAGCAGGCGCTTGCCCATGGCTGTCTTTGTGCGGTCGAGCACCCAGAGAAGGGAACCGCGCTTCTCGCGGTTTCTCATGGTCTCGACAAGTTCGAGGTTCCTGCGCGCCGCAAAGTCGAGGCGCATATACTTCTCGTCCGAGTAGCAGTTTACGGCACGGATATTGCTCAGTTCCGCCTTCTGCATCTCCGAGAGATAGGTCAGTGCCGCGCCGAGTGCGGAGACGGCGACCTGCGATGTAAGTCCTATCTCATCGAGGGACTTTGAGAAATGCTTTGTTATGAGTTCCTCTGCTGCAGAGAAGGCATACTTCTCATCGGGAACAAATTGGATTTTGACATTCTCGACACGCTTCTCGTATTCGAGAAGGCCCGCGACGCCTGCCGCGGACTCATTTGCCATAACCTCCGAAGGAGAGAAACGGCCGAGCTCATTCAAGACCTCGACGCCGCCGAAATCAGCCGTGACGGCTGTCACGAAGACGGCGCCTGTCGAGATATCGACAAATGCGAGGCCGACCTCGTGTCCGCCCAGGCAGGCGGAGCAGAGATAGTTGTTTCTTGACTCATCGAGCATGGATGACTCGATGACGGTACCCGGTGTGACGATACGGATTACACCGCGCTTTACGATGCCCTTCGCCTGTGCCGGGTCTTCAAGCTGCTCGCATATTGCCACCTTGTAGCCCTTGGCCACAAGTCTCGCAATATACGAATCGGCAGCATGGAAAGGCACGCCGCACATCGGCGCGCGCTCCTCCTTGCCGCAGTCCTTGCCGGTGAGGACAAGGTCAAGTTCCCGCGACGCCGTGACGGCGTCGTCAAAGAACATCTCATAGAAGTCACCGAGACGATAAAACAGTATTTCGTTTTTGTATTGTTCCTTTGTCTGCAGGTACTGCTGCATCATCGGCGTGTACTCACCCATTTTACCGCCTCCTTCCTTCAAAGTTTAAGCCGCTCAGCAGCCTGCGCAGTGTCCGCAGTCGCCGCCGCAGTCATCAGCCTGGGGCTCGCATGTTGCGGGGTCCTCGCCGTTTACGCAGAGATAAAGAATCTGCATGATGTAGTTCATGAGAGCATCGAGTTCAGCGCGTGCTGTCTCATACTTCTCCATTACGTCGGAGCCCATGAATCCGGCATAAGCCATCTGGAATTCCTGGTCGAGTTTGGAAAGACGTGCTTCATCAGGCTGCTCTGCCATAGCGGCTTCCTGATACTCTGTGCGGATTTTCTCAATTTCAGCAAGCTGAGCCTGTACATCTGTGTCGTTGTCAGCAGCTTCCTTTGCCGCTGCAAACTTCTGATACTTCTCGTCAGCCTGTACGGCAGCGCCGAGCTGTCTGGTGAGTTCAATTACGTCCATTACTGAAGTTCTCCTTTCAATATCCACGTGAGTGGTTCAGTTACTTTTATATTTTGAAAAGTTCCGATGAGGTCATCGGTACCATCAAATTCAATCATTATATTCTGCGATGTCCGTCCGCAGAGACGTCCGGCCTTGTTCCTGCCTTCGACGAGGGCGCGGTAGACCTTGCCCTTCATGGCGAGAGACCGCGCTGCGGCGACCTCTTCCTGCGCGTCGGACAGTTCTTTGAACCATGCCGACTTCTCCTCCGCGGAAACCGGGTCGGGCATGGATGCAGCCTTCGTTCCGACGCGCGGCGAGAAGATGAAAATGTAAAGCGAAGAGAATTCAATCTCCCTTATGAGTGATACAGTGTCGAGGAAGTCCTCATGTGTCTCTCCGGGGAAGCCGACGATTACGTCTGAGGTTATCGCTATGTCCGGAATCTTTTCCTTGGCATACTTCGCCACCTCAGTGTAGCGCTTCCTGTCATAATGCCTATTCATCTCACGGAGCACGCGGTCGTTGCCCGACTGGAAAGGGAGATGAATGTGATGCTCAACCTTTGAGCATTCCGCCATGGTATCTATAAGCTCAAATGAGCAGTCCTTCGGATGAGAGGTCATGAAACGGATGATAAAATCACCCGGTATGTCATTTATCTCACGCAGAAGTTTTGCAAAAAGATTAGTCTCACCGAAGTCGTTTCCGTATGAGTTGACATTCTGCCCTATCAGCATTATTTCCTTGTAGCCGTCAGCCACAAGCTGTCTCGCGTCCGCCATTATGTCCTCATACTTCCTGCTGCGCTCCCTGCCCTTTACCAGGGGCACCACGCAGTAGGTACAGAAATTGTTGCAGCCGTATGAGATCGGCAAAAAGGCCTTTATGCCGTTTGAGTGCTTCGAGGGCACGCCTTCAAAAACAACACCATCCGAGTCAGGCACTTCAAAAACCCGCTCCTGTTTCAGAATACAGTTGTACAAAGACTCAGGGAAAGTGTGTATGGCATGAGTGCCGAAGACAAGATCGACATAAGGAAAACTGCTTTTCAGTTTCTTCTTTATGTGCTCCTGCTGCACCATACAGCCGCAGACGGCAATAATAAGGTTCGGATTCGTCTCCTTGAAAACTTTAAGTCTTCCGAGGTTACTGAACACCCTCTCCTCCGCATGTTCTCTTACGGCACAGGTGTTAAAGAGAATAAAATCCGCCTTTGAGGCGTCATCACAGAACTCATATCCCATCTGCGCCAACATGCCATCTATACGCTCGCCCTCAGCAACGTTTCCCTGACACCCGTAGGTGTGGGTAAAGGCCAGCGGGGCGCGTCCGGGAAGCCTTTCAGCCAGCAACGTCTTAACTTTTAAGCAGTAATCGAACTGCTTCTGCAGTTCAATATCCGGCACCACAGACGTTGCCACAAAACCCCTCCCCGCGCGCGTAATATATATAATACGCGATTTTAATACTGAGAAAATATTTTAACACAAATACAAATAGGTTACAATACCGAGGAAGGAGGCAAAATATCTTCAAAAAATGTATTGACACAATACAAACGATTTGTTACAATACATTTAGAGCAAATATGACACATACGGGAAGTGATCAAATGGATAAAGCCCTAAGCATTTCAGAAAAGGAAAAAATCTTTAGAAAACAGTTTATCACCACTAAAGAGCAGCTGCTTGAGACTATTTTGAAGGTTAAAGCCAAAAATGATAGCAATGCAAATTTTGACTTTTTCCATTCTTCGGCATACTATTCCACTTTATCCTCTCTCTTAGAAGAGTTTTATGAGACAACATGCAAAATCGTACTTTTTAATAATCTCGAACCTTTTTGGGGATCTTATGAAACTGGATAGGTTTGCTTAAGTAGCCCATCTATTAATTGGGCGCCCAAAGCCACCCCTGACTGAGACTCTTCAGCTTTTCTAGCGAAAAATCCTTCCGTCAATAAAAATCAGTCCAAAATATGTTGAATGCGGGTTATCCTTTCCGCTACCTCCTCCGGATGATCGATTAGGAACTGTCCATGGTTCATTCCAGGGAA
>CAMYWC010000078.1:0-4355 GCA_947302545.1 uncultured Clostridia bacterium
GTAGTAGGTATAAAATTCAAAGATGTCGGCAAAGTATATTGCTTTGACCCGAACGGTACCACCCTCACGCCCGGCCAGCACGTAATCGTGAACACCGCGCGCGGTGTCGAATGCGGCATTGTGGCCACAGGCAACGAGGTGGTCGGAGACGACAAGATTGTCGCCCCGCTTAAACCGATAATAAGAATAGCGACCGACGAAGACTTAAAGAAGGTCGCGGAAAACAAAGAGAAAGAGAAATCCGCTTTCAAGATCTGTGAGGAGAAGATAGCAAAGCACGGTCTGGAGATGAAACTCACCGATGTCGAATACACCTTCGACAACAGTAAGATTCTCTTCTACTTCACCGCTGACGGGCGCGTCGATTTCCGCGAACTCGTCAAGGACCTTGCATCCGTCTTCCACACGCGCATCGAGCTCCGCCAGATAGGCGTACGCGACGAGGCGAAGATGATAGGCGGACTCGGCCTGTGCGGCAGACCTTTCTGCTGCAAGTCCTTCATGGGCGAATTCGCGCCCGTCTCCATCAAAATGGCAAAAGAACAGGGCTTATCATTAAACCCTGCAAAAATATCCGGAGCCTGCGGCCTGCTCATGTGCTGCTTAAAGTACGAGCAGGAGAACTATGAACACCTCTCCAAGATCACACCGAAGCCGGGCGCTTTGGTTGATACAAAGGAAGGCAGAGGCATAGTCACCGAGGCCAACCTCCTCTCCGGACAGCTCAAGGTAAAACTTGACCGCTACCCGGACGCGGCGCCGGCATCATTCACCGTCGCTCAGGTGAAGACCCTGAAAGACGTAAAGACAACAGTATCAAAAGAAGAGCGTGACGCTCTCAAGACTATTGAAGAATAAAGGAAGGTATTAATCATGGCAGAAGAAATTTTACTCACCAGTGACGGTCTCAAGGAGCTCCAGGACGAACTCGAGCATTTAAAAACCGTCGGACGTAAAGAGATGTCCGAGAAGATCAAAGTTGCCCTTTCATTCGGCGACTTGTCGGAGAATGCCGAGTATGACGAGGCGAAATCCGAGCAGGGCAAACTCGAGTCCCGCATCAATGAACTTGAGGCAATTCTTCAGAACTATAAACTCATCGACGAAGCTGAACTCCCCTCAGATATCGTAAACCGTGCCTCCAAGGTCACAATCCGCGATATGGAGACAAAGGAAAATATCACATATCAGATCGTAGGTCCCCAGCAGGCCAACCCGATGAAGGGCCGTATCTCAGACGAGTCACCCGTAGGCAAGGCTCTCCTCGGCAAAAAGAAGGGCGCCACAGTCTCCGTTGAGACACCCGCAGGCGTACTCAAGTACAAGATTGTAGATATAGAACTCAAGAAATAATTTTCAGGAGAATACAATGGCTGAGAACCAAAATCCGGCAGTTGAGGAGCACGAGCTCACTGCCGAAGAAACCAATGAACAGAGACAGATAAGAATAGAAAAGCTCAAGGCTCTTCAGGAGGCCGGCTGCGACCCGTTCCAGGTCATGACTGCCGACCAGACCTTCCATACCACAGAGGCTAAAGAGGCCTATGCTGCGCTTGAGGCGAAGCTCATAGGCGAGATTAAAGAGCCCGATGTCGACGGACTTGACGAGCAGGCGGCCAGAGAAGCGAAGAAGGCCGCCTACAACGAGCGCCGCGCAGTAATGGACGCGCAGCCCATAGAGGTTGCCATCGCCGGCCGTATGCTCTTCAAGCGCGTCATGGGCAAGGCCTCTTTCTGCAACATTCAGGACAAGACCGGAAACATCCAGGTCTATGTCGCCCGCGACGCCATAGGTGAGGAGCCCTATGCCGGTTTCAAGAAATCCGACATCGGCGACATCTTCGCCATAAAGGGTTATCTTTTCCGCACCATGACGGGAGAGATTTCAATCCATGCGCAGGAACTCAAACTCATTTCAAAATCACTCCTTCCCCTTCCGGAGAAGTTCCACGGTCTGAAAGATGCGGACACGCGTTATCGCCGCCGCTATGTCGACCTTATAGTGAACCCCGAGGTGAAGGACACCTTCATCAAGCGGTCAAAGATAGTAAGCTCCGTCAGAAAGACACTTGACGACGAGGGCTATATTGAAGTTGAGACCCCGGTGCTTTCAACAATTGCCGGCGGCGCAACCGCACGTCCCTTCATAACCCATCACAATGCACTCAATCTCGACATGTACATGCGTATAGCCACAGAACTTCCGCTGAAGAGACTCATTGTAGGCGGCATGGAACGTGTATATGAAATAGGTCGTATTTTCAGAAACGAAGGCATGGACACCAAGCACAATCCCGAATTCACCACAATCGAATTCTATGAGGCCTTCACTGACTACAACGGCATGATGGACCGCACTGAGGCCATCATCAGAAACGCCGCCATGGCCGCAAACGGCACATACAAAGTCACGTTCAAGGGCGTTGACCTTGACCTCGAAAAGCCGTTTGCGCGTATGACCGTAACAGATGCGGTAAAGAAATACACAGGCATCGACTTCGATGAATTCGCACAGGACAATGAAAAGGCAATTGCCCTCGCAAAAGAAAAGCACATTGAACTCGAAAAGGGCAAGGAGACCTGGGGTGACATCCTCATGTCCTTCTACGACGAGTTTGTAGAGGCAAACCTTGTCGAGCCCACATTCATAATCGACTATCCGGTAGAGGTCTCTCCCCTTACCAAGCGTAAGCCGAGCAAGCCTTACCTCACCGAGCGTTTCGAGCTCTTCATCCTCGGCATGGAATACGCCAATGCCTATTCCGAGCTCAACGACCCGCTCGACCAGATGGAGCGCTTTAAGCACCAGCTCATGCTCCGCGAGTGCGGAGATGAGGAGGCCAACATGCTTGACGACGACTTCGTCACGGCGCTCGAGTACGGCATGCCGCCCACGGGCGGATGCGGTATCGGCATCGACCGCCTCGTCATGCTCCTCACCGGCAACGAATCAATTCGTGATGTAATACTGTTCCCGACAATGAAACCGTTAGGATCTGATTGATTTGAAGGAAAAAAGAAGGTTTGAAAATCCAATATACAAGCGAGTGGTCTTGTTCTTCGTCGCAGCCGTAATCGTCATAAGCGCAATCACGCTCTATAACGACTACTTAAGCGTCAGGAACGAGGGAATTCAGTTTGATGAGGACAACCTTCGTATCCACAGCGACTATGACTATCGTCAGCGCGTCCTTGTCATCAGTTCCTCCGGCCCGACCCAGTTCCAGGGCGTCGAGGAGGCCAACGGCATCTACTCCGTACTGAGCAAGTCAAATATCGGCTACAGTATCGAGTACATGAACGACAATGAAATGGGCGATTCAGAAACTCACAGAAACAATTTCTACGCCCTCATAAAAGAACATGTAAATTACCACAAGGACTACGAGCAGCCCTTCTCTGCCATCATGGCAGGAGGAGACGCTGCTCTGCGTTTTTGTATGGATCACAAACAGGAGCTCTTCTCCAATGTCCCCATAGTCTTCTACGGCGTAAACGATATCGACTATGCCAAGGAATGCGTGAGCGACCCGAATGTCTGCGGAAATATAGAGAAGATATACCTGCGTGAAACCATCGATCTTGCCCGTGCCCTCCGGCCCAATGCCGATGAGATTATCATGATTCACGATCTCACGGATGAGGACCGCGCCGACTGGAGGATGCTGCAGAATCTTGCTCCGGAATATCCGAAGTATAAAATCTCGGACATAAACACCGGTCAGATGACAACTGAGGCCTTCTGCGAGACTATTGAAAACCTGAATGAAAATGCAATTGTCCTCTGCTCTCATGCGCAAAAAGACAGCGCCCACCACACGTTCAGCACGGTCAAGCGCTTCAAGATGATTGCGGAGCACTGCAATGTTCCCGTATTTACCTGTTATATGGAGGCCATAGGCAACGGAGCCACGGCCGGCGACGTCGTCTATGCGCGCGACTGCTCAATGGAGGCCGCCGAAACCGTGGTACAGGTACTGACAGGTGCCAAACCCGTCAGCACAATCTCCCTGCAGTCCAATCCCACGCACCGCACTGCGGCCGACAGGGAAATGATGAAGAAATTCCAGTTAAACTTCAAAGCCCTGCCGGAAGACACCACAATGGTCAACGATTCCTCACGTTATATGAAGGAGTACCAGGCCGTATTCATCTCATTCGGAATTATAGTACTCGGCCTTCTGGTCGTTCTCGGAGTACTCTTCTACGAATACAAAATTCTCGGAGTACATATCTCCCGTGAGAAGAAAGCGGAAGATGCGAGCAACGCTAAGAGTACCTTCCTCTTCAACCTCTCGCACGATATCCGTACACCCATGAATGCCATCATCGGCTTTACCGACCTCGCCCTCAAG
>CAMYWC010000079.1:0-4325 GCA_947302545.1 uncultured Clostridia bacterium
TCTTGACTGCTATACACAGTTCGGCGAGATGAGCCGCATGACCCAGTTCAAAGACAAGTCGAAGACACATGCAGACAACGTAAACGTCGGTCTGTTTGCATATCCCGCCCTCATGGCAGCGGACATCCTTCTCTACCAGGCTGACTACGTGCCCGTAGGCGCGGACCAGAAGCAGCACCTTGAGATTGCACGCGACATTGCTGACCGCTTCAACGGTATCTACGGTCAGACATTCACACGCCCTGAGCCTCTCTTTGTAAAAGAGGGCGCGAAGGTCATGTCTCTTGCGGATCCGACAAAGAAGATGTCCAAGTCTGACGAGAACCCGAAGGCCTTCATCTCCATGCTGGACACACCGGATGTAATAATGAAGAAATTCAAGTCCGCCGTTACTGACTCAGAGGCGGAAGTGAGATATGCCGAAGGCAAGGACGGAGTGAACAACCTCATGTCCATCTACAGCGCCTGTACCGGCAAGTCATATGATGAAATCGAAAAAGAGTTTGCCGGCAAGGGATACGGTGACTTCAAAGTCGCGGTTGCCGAGGCGGCAATAGAGGAGCTTCGCCCCGTACAGGAGAAGTTCAACGAACTCGTAAATGAGAGGGCCTACCTTGAGGACTGTATGAGAAACGGCGCTGACATCGCGACGAAGATTTCTCAGCGCACCCTCGATAAGGCCATGAAGAAAATAGGCTTTTATCAGTTCAAAGGTTGACTTTTGTACTTTTAAAGGTTTATATTAAAAAAGCCCGAAGGGTAATAACTGTTAAGGAGGTCCACGAAATGGACGCAGATGCGAGACCGCGAAGTAGCGTTACTTCAAAGAAAATTTACGTGTGTGAGTGGGCCGCTTACGGTATAGCGCGCCCTTAGGGGTTTGTCTTAAAAATTAACCTCTTTACTCGCATGCGGGTAAGGGGGTTTTTGTTATGGAAGAGAAGAACTTTGACTATCTCAGGGAACTGATTGAAAAAGGCGACTTCTCACTTCTTCGTCACGAGCTGTCGGAGATGAACGAAGTCGATATTGCCGAATTCCTCGGTGAGCTTGACCACGATGTCATGCTCAGGGTTTTCCGCATACTGCCGAAGGACATCTCGGCGGAAGTTTTCTCATATCTTGAGTCAGAGGATCAGGGCGACATCATCTCACGCATAACCGATACGGAGATAAACAAACTTGTCGACGACCTGTTCCTGGACGATGTAGTTGACCTTGTAGAGGAGGTTCCCGCGAACCTTGTCACGAGGATTCTGAAAAATGCATCGCCCGAGACCAGAAGACTCATCAACACGTATCTGAACTATCCTGAGGAGTCCGCCGGAAGCATCATGACCAACGAGATGGTCGAGCTCCACGACAGACTGACGGTAGGACAGGCGATTGAACAGATACGCCGTACAGGTGTGGATAAAGAGACAATTTACACCTGCTACTGTATTGATAACAGCAGACACTTAAAAGGCACAATAGACCTCGCCGATCTCGTCTTCCACGACAATGACGCGCTGCTTCGCGACATAATGGATGACGACAAGCAGCTCATCTTCGTGAAGACGACGGATGACCAGGAAGAGGTCGCCGAAGTCGTAAAGCACTATGACCTGCTTGCCGTTCCCGTAGTTGATACGGAAAACAGGCTTGTCGGTATCGTCACCATCGATGATATCCTCGACATCATCGAAGAAGAGACGGAAGAGGACTTCGAAAAGATGGCCGCCCTTTTGCCTTCCGAGGACGAGTACCTGAAAACCCCGGTACATATCCTCGTGAAGAACAGAATAGGCTGGCTGCTTGTTCTCATGATTTCCGCAACGCTTACCGGCTCGATAATCCAGAACTTCGAGGATATGCTCGCCGTCATTACGGGCCTCACGGCCGCCATCCCCATCATCACGGGTACGGGCGGTAATGCCGGCAACCAGAGTTCGACACTTGCCATACGTGCGCTGGCGCTCGGTGAGATTGAGCTTAAGGATTGGTTCAAGGTCCTGTTTAAGGAAATCCGTGTTGCTGTTATATGCGGTGTCATACTCGGTGCCGCAAACTTCCTTCGCATGGTTTTATTGCACAACCCCGGAGGAATGCAGGTATACATCATCGTTTCACTCGCAATGTTCTGTGCGGTGCTTATGGCCAAGATGATAGGCTGTATGCTTCCGCTTCTGGCCAAGCTCGTGAAGATAGACCCGGCCGTTATCGCCGGACCGGTCATCTCGACCATGGTCGACTCGCTCAGCCTTCTTGTTTATTTCGCGCTTGCCAAAGCCTTTCTTCTGAGATAAAAATCCTGCGTGCCGAAGAAATTCATCTTTATTTTTTTTTTTTATTGATTTTATTGATTTAAAGTGTTACCATAGTACCACGATAAATTGCAAAGGAGATTATTTTATGAAAAGACTTATCGCTATCGTAATCGCCCTTACAATGCTTCTCTGCTTTGCCGCATGTTCACAGAACAAGGCGCCGGCAGATGAAAACAAGACGGACCTTGAATATGTTAAGGACAAGGGCGTTCTTGTTGTGGGAATCACCGACTTCGAGCCCATGGACTATCAGGATGAGAACGGTGAGTGGATCGGTTTTGATGCCGATGTCGCAAAACTCTTTGCCGAGTCTCTCGGCGTAAAGGTCGAGTTTGTCGAGATAGACTGGGACAACAAGATAATGGAACTCGACGGCAAGACAATAGACTGTATCTGGAACGGCATGACCCTCACCGACGAGGTTACGGCTGCCGCTTCCTGCTCCAATCCTTATTTCAACAACAAGCAGGTTGTAATCGTTCCCGCGAAGGATGCCGACAGTTACAAGACGGCGGCTGACTGCAAGGACCTCAACTTTGCTGTTGAAGCCGGTTCCGCAGGTGAGGCGGTTGCAAATGACAACGGCTTCAAAGTCACACCCGTAAAGGACCAGGCGACAGCGCTCATGGAAGTTAAATCCGGTACTGCTGACGCGGCCGTCATCGACCTTCTCATGGCCATTGCCATGACAGGCGAGGGCACGAGCTATGCAGACCTCACATACACCGCAGGCCTCAACGATGAGAAATACGGCGTTGCGTTCCGCACAGGCTCAGACCTCGTTGATTCTCTCAACGCTTTCTTCGTAAGCAACTTCTCTGAAATCGAGAAAGTCGCTGACACATACGGTCTCACAGACGCCCTCATCGAGCAGAAATAAGACTTTATGATGACTTTTTCAGAACAGTTTCCGATAGTGTTTCAGGCTTTAAACGTCGGATTTCTGCAGACGCTTAAGCTCTTCTTTGTGACACTTATCGGAGCTCTGCCGCTGGGACTTATCATCTCATTCGGTTCAATGACAAAGTTTAAACCCGTACAATGGCTCACACGATTCGTCGTGTGGGTCGTTCGCGGTACGCCCCTTATGATACAGCTTCTGATCATCTACTATTTCCCCGGACTCGTCTTGCACAACCCGGTATGGGGAGGCGGCGAGGACGGCCGTTTCTTTGCGGCGTCAGTGGCATTTATCTTCAACTATGCCTGTTACTTCTCGGAGATATACAGAGGCGGTATCCAGTCCATACCGAAGGGACAGGACGAAGCCGGACTGGTTCTCGGCATGACAAAGGGACAGATTTTCTTCCGCGTAAAACTTCTTCAGATGGTAAAGCGCATAGTGCCTCCGATCTCAAACGAGATTATAACGCTCGTAAAAGATACATCGCTCGCGCGTATAATAGCCCTTCAGGAGATTATCTGGGCGGGCCAGGCCTTTCTCAAAGGCTCACAGGGTATTTCGGGCGCTATCTGGCCGCTCTTCTTCACGGCGGTCTACTATCTCGCCTTTACCGGTGTACTGACCGTTTTACTCGGCAAACTCGAGAAGAAACTCGAGTTCTTCAGATAGGGGGTGCGTCATGGCTGTTTTAAGAGTTGAAAACATTGAGAAAAGTTTCGGAAGCACCCGCGTTTTAAGTGATATAAGCTTTGATCTCGAGGAGGGGCAGGCGCTTGCCATAATCGGTTCAAGCGGCTCCGGAAAAACAACGCTCCTGCGTTGCTTAAACTTCCTTGAGAAACCCGACACAGGGCGCATATTCGTAAAGGACGAGCTCATTTTCGATGCCGCGGATCCCGCGACGCAGCTTGAAAAGGACGTAAGACGCAAGCGCCTGCACTTCGGTCTCGTATTCCAGAACTTCAACCTGTTTCCTCAGTACACCGCCCTGCAGAATGTCATGCTCGCAAAGAGCCTCCTGGCCCGCGAGGATGAGAACTACAAAGCGAATAAAAAGGCTGTTGAGAAGGAGATAGAGGAGAAGGCCATGGCCCTCCTTGATAAGATGAATC
>CAMYWC010000080.1:0-4319 GCA_947302545.1 uncultured Clostridia bacterium
GAAGCTGGATCTGACCCTTTCAGATCATCGGCCAGAAAACATGGGCTATGTCATAGAAATAGCCTGTGGGACGATAGATGACATAGGTCATGCCGGAAGCCTTGAGCTCAGCCTCAAGGAGATACTTGGAGTTGACCATAGGGATACCGTCACCCTTGTCGGCATTGATAACCGAAATATAGGCGAAGTGATTGACATTGGCCTTCTTTGCCTCGTTGACGAGGTTTAAGTTGCCGAGGAAGTCGATATCGTAGTTGTTGACCGTTGTGGACGCGCCCGTGAGGCCGCAGGTCGTGATAACGACGTCTGCACCGTCACAGAGGCCGACAAGGTCCTCAGGCTTTGTGATATCGATTTTCCGTGTCTTGTAGGAATCCGGAGCGAGGTCGGGCATCTCTCTTATGACCATGTCGGCCGCAAGGACATCGTGACCTTCGGCAACAAGGGCGCGGAGGATGTCGGAACCGAGTTTTCCGAATGCGCCTGCAAGTACAACTTTCATTTTGTAATTCCCCCTGTATAAAATTATTAAAACCGATTTTAATCGAACATGCGGTGAAGAACACGCGAGATATTATCGTACTCAAAGCTTCTCTTCGTGGCGGTGTTTATCAGCACCTCTGCCAGGAAGACACTTATGTACGGATCCTTCTCATTGTGGCAGCGGACAAGTATCTCATTGAGTATCTCAGAGAGCTGAGAAATCAGCATGTCAAACTGCACCGGCATGTCGCGTCTCGTATATGACTCCTTACCGTATTGTGTCCAGACCGGGTCATATTTCTCGACAAACTTCACGACCCCGTCGTACATACGGCGGAAGCCATCGTGAATATTACTCGCCGCGGAGCATTCCAAGGCGACGTCCTCAATAATATGATTCCAGTCGCGGAGCATGATTTTTGCGACCATCATATCCTTGGACTTGTAGTAGTTGTAGACGGTGCCTACTGCGATTCCGCAGGCTTCCGCCACACTTCTCATCGTCATGTCTGAGTAGCCCTTTTCAAAGAGCTGTATGTTGGCCTGCTCGATGATGGTATCTTCGAGGTTTGCTATAATTTTCGGCATGTCAACACCCCTTAATGAACAAATTCATAAAAATTATAACGCATAAAAAAAAGCTCTGTCAACGAGTTGACGGAGCCTCTTTGGTATATTGTTCTGTTATTACGAACAGTATCGTTATGATTATCAGATAAGCCGGGGCAAATATTCCGGGATTTACGAGGGAAATAAGTTCGAGTCCGATGAACGAGAAGAACACGGCTCTCGCCTCGTCAGTGTGACGCCGCATGAAGAATTTTATGCGGGCAATGAACTGATATCCGTAGGCCAGCAGTCCGGCGATTCCCAGGCTGCCCCAGATCTGCGGCAGCGATGAGTGGTACCAGCAGAGAGAACCTATCTTTGAGGGATGCAGGTCCCTGTTGCCCTTATAGCCCACTCCCCGTCCGAAGAGCGGATTTGCGAGGAAGTCCTCGACCGAGCGCTTCCAGAGGCCGAGGCGTCTGAAGTTCTCCTTGTAAGAGGTGAAGCGGTCAAGCGTGTACGCGAGAAGCGAAGAATATTTTATAAGGACTACTGCGACAGCAGCGGCGCCGAGGCCCAGGATACCGATATAGTACTTCCTGTGGGCCTTGTCGGTCTTTGCGTAATAGATAATAAGTATCAGAAATTCAAGGGCGCCGAATACCAGGCCGCCGCGTGAACCCGAGAGTACAAACGCAACGCAGGTCATGACCGCGACAGATATATATGCAAAGTGTTTCTTCACCGCCATATAGAATGAAAACGGCATGGCAATCATGAGAATCGTGCATGCGTTGTTTCTCCACTGGAAAGGAAGAATGTCGGGATCGGCAATAAACTTCGCCCAATGTTCACCGTAGTACTCAAATATTGCAAAAATCAGGAATACGGCAACCGTGATAAAGATTTTTGCAAGTCTCTCTCCCATGTTATCCGTGTAGTTCTTACCGGGGCCGGTAAGGCCTGAAAGAATGTAGTAGATAAGCAGTGTCGCAGGTCCGAGCATGATGGCGTTTACCAGGTTCAGGCTGGAGGTATACTCCGCGAAAGTCATAATACCGACACCGCCGAGCATCATTGCAACGGAGGCTGCGGCGATGGGCCGGAACAGTTCAAGCTCGGATATCTTTTTTCGTTCGAAACTCTTTCTGTAAGCAATTATATGGAACAGAACCGCAAAGACAATGAAGGGTATGCCCCAGAGATAATGCATGTATGCATCGTACGAGTTTTTATACTGAATGAAGAAGGATATTGCAAGAAGTGACGGACACAGCACAGAGACGAGGTCATCCGTCAGCATGAGAATTATGAAACACAGAAAACCGTAGCCTATCGACAGGCCGTAATAGACGGGTGTGCCGAGCATCTGGTCAATACAGATGATTACCGCAGCTATGACGAACATCAGGATATTCGCCTTGTCGGATGCCAGAAATTCCCTGACCTTCTGCATGCCGTCCCTCCTTTTCACATAAAATCAACAAGGTAATTATACTTGAAATATGGACTTTTTTCAAAACTTTTGTATAATATTATACGCTATTTAATTTATTCACTTCATATGGAGGTAATGATATGCAACTCAAACCCGTACTCGACAAGGTTGTCATTAAGGCTATCGAGGCTGAAGAGACAACAAAGGGAGGACTCATCCTCTCTTCCGCATCTCAGGAAAAACCTCAGATCTGCGAAGTAATCGCAGTAGGTCCCGGCGGCATGATTGACGGCAAGGAAGTGCCCATGTTCGTAAAGAAGGGCCAGAAGGTCATCGCGGCAAAGTATGCCGGAACGGAAATCAAACTTGATGACGAGACCTACACCATCATCAGCCAGTCTGATATTCTTGCAATTGTTGAATAATTCAAAGGAGATAATCAAAAATGGCAAAACAGAACATTTACGGTGAGGAAGCCAGAAAAGCCCTTCAGACGGGCATTGACAAGCTCTCCGACACAGTCAAGATCACTCTCGGTCCCAAGGGACGCAATGTCGTACTCGACAAGAAATACGGCGGTCCGCTCATCACAAACGACGGCGTTACCATCGCCAAGGAAATAGAACTCGAAGATGCTTTCGAGAACATGGGCGCTCAGCTCGTAAAAGAAGTATCGGTAAAGACGAACGATGTAGCCGGAGACGGCACAACAACCGCCACCCTGCTCGCTCAGGCTCTCGTACGTGAGGGTATGAAGAATGTAGCTGCAGGCGCAAACCCGATGGTAGTCAAGAAGGGCATCCAGCTCGCAGTTGACACAACTGTCGATACCGTAAAGAAGAATTCCAAACCCGTCAAGAACTCCGCTGACATCGCCAGGGTCGCAACCGTATCCTCAGGCGACGAGTTCATCGGAAACCTCATTGCAGAGGCAATGGATAAGGTTACAGCTGACGGTGTCATCACCGTTGAAGAGGCAAAGACAGCTGAGACAACCTGCGATGTCGTAGAAGGCATGCAGTTTGACCGCGGTTACATCTCCCCTTACATGGTAACCGACACCGACAAGATGATTGCCGAGATAGAGGACGCTTACATCCTCATCACATATAAGAAGATTACAAACATCCAGGAGATTCTTCCCCTCCTTGAGCAGGTTCTCAAGGCCGGCAAGAAACTCGTTATCATCGCAGAGGACATCGAGGGCGAAGCTCTCGCCACTCTCCTCCTCAACAAACTCCGCGGCACATTCACCTGCGTAGCCGTCAAGGCCCCCGGCTTCGGCGACAGACGCAAGGAGATGCTTCAGGATATCGCCATTTTAACAGGCGGTACCGTTATCACATCTGACCTCGGTCTTGAATTTGCCGACACGACAGTTGACCAGCTCGGCCGCGCCGCAAAGGTTGAGATTTCCAAGGACTATACAACCATCGTAAACGGTGCCGGCGACAGCAAAGAGATTAAGGCACGTATCGCTCAGATAAGAAAGCAGATTGAGCTTACAACCTCTGACTATGACCGCGAGAAACTCCAGGAGCGCCTTGCGAAGCTCTCAGGCGGCGTTGCCGTAATCCACGTAGGTGCGGCCACAGAGACCGAGATGAAGGAGAAAAAGCTCCGCATCGAGGACGCTCTCGCAGCTACGAAGGCAACCGTTGAGGAAGGCACTGTCGCAGGCGGCGGTGTCGCCCTTGTAAATGCAATTCCGGCAGTTGTCGCCCTCCTCGAAAAAGAAGAGGATGCCGACATAAAGACCGGCATCCGCATAGTTATCAAGGCTATTGAGGAACCCGTTCGTCAGATCGCGGCAAATGCCGGTCTCGAAGGTTCCGTTATTATCGATACA
>CAMYWC010000081.1:0-4311 GCA_947302545.1 uncultured Clostridia bacterium
AAGAGCGATAATTCCGAGTTTTCCGTAAGGAATCTTGGTAAAGTCCGAGCTTTCGGGAAGGTCGAAAGCGGAAACATCGTTTATCATAAGTAATCCTACCCCCGTCTATATTTTAACAAACAATATATACACAAAGATTTTAACATAACTTACAGATAGTGACAACGGAAAAAAGCAACAAAAAAATCGGGTTTGAGGGCGAAAAAATATGCAATTCAAAATACGTCAAAAAGATAACAAGGAATTGGCCTTTTTTTGCCCTTCACTTTGTTGAATTAGCCAAAGTTTGTAATAACTGAGTTAATACATGTGCGTGTTGTAAATACGCGCGCGAAACTTATTAAAAGAAAGGGTGATATGGAGGAATGGCTTCAGAAATGATTAACAGGGTCCTTGACGCAGAGAAAGCAGCTGCTGATAAGGAGACGGCCGCGCGCGCCAAGGCTGCTGACATAGTCAAAGCTGCGGAAGCGGAGGCAAAGGCTGCTGCTGAAGCCGGAAAGGTTGCTGCAGCAAAGGAGAAAGAGCAGATTATTGCGCAGGCACAGAAGAAGGCAGATGAAATCTATGCCGACGCGCATGCTCAGGCTGTTCAGAAGAACGAAGCTCTCATCAAAAAGAGCGAGGAAAAGATGGACGAGTCCATCGCAGCCGTAATTAAGCACATTATCCCATAAACGTATTGGGAGACATTTTTTAAGTAAGGAGGTGTATCTTGAATGGCGATATTGAACATGAAGCGCATTGAGCTCCTTGCCATGCTCAGCGACAGTAAGGCCATACTGGACCTTATTCAGCAGAGCGGCTGTGTTGAAGTTCTCGACTACTCTGAAAATGAGAACAACTTCTATAAGTTGTCAATGGCAACTTCGGTAAGTCAGTTCGACAAGTTCAGAGCGGTTGCAACGCAGGCTTTGGATGTCCTTAACAGTTATGTTCCGAAAGACGGCGGCTTGCTCGATTCTTTCGCTCCGCGCCCGGAGATGACGGTTACGGAATTCTACAAAAAAGCGCAGGATGCGGACGCAATACTCAGCAAATGCTACGGTATAAATGCGCTTTATAAAGAGATACAGGACGCGAAGGCTGACATTATCCGTTCGCAGACGGCTATCGATCAGGTCATGCCTTGGGCAAATCTCGACATTCCTTCTTCCTATAAGGGAACGCAGTTCACTTCTGTGTTCGTCGGAAGCATCGGCGAGCCTATAACGGGCGAGGAAATCACAGCGAAGCTGGCGGAAGCCGTGCCTGATATAGACTTCAACATCGAGACGGTTCTTGAAGACAAGAACCAGACGTGTCTTGTAGCTATCTGCCATAAAGATAACGCTAAGGACTTCGAACAGGCCTTACGCAGCATAGGCTTCTTAACGCCGTACGATCCCACCAAGCACGAACCTCAGGTTCGTATCAAACGCTTGGGAGCCCAGATTGAAAAGTGCAACGAAAAGATCGCCGAGAACGAGGAGAAGATCAAAACTTACGCCGAGTTCCGCGGTGACATGGAATTCCTTGTCGACTACTTCACACTGAGGTCCGACAAGTACAAGGCACTTGACAACATCTCGATGAGCGACAACGTTTTCGTACTCACCGGTTACATCCCGGAGATCTACGTTGAAGGTCTTACGAAGAAACTCGAGAGCCTCTTTGACGTTGCCATCTCAATCACCGATCCCGACCCGGAGACAGAGGACATTCCGATTCTCCTCGACAACGGCAAGATCGGCCAGACAATGGAAGCCATTACGGAGATGTATGCATTACCCACACATCACGACATCGACCCGAATAAGGCAATGGCGGTTTTCTACTACCTGCTCTTCGGTCTCATGCTCGGCGATGCAGGCTACGGCCTCATCATGGTACTTGCATGTCTCTTCGTAAAATTCAAATTCAGACTCGAGCCCAAAAAAGCGGCTACCGTAAACTACGGCCTGCTCTGCGGTCTCGGAACAACTTTCTGGGGTATCGTACTCAACGGCTGGTTCGGTGACCTTCCCGCGTACCTCGCGAACGGTCTTAAGGCCGGCGGTGCAAACCCCATGTCAAAGAGAAGCTTCTTTGAAGCGATGGAGACAAGCGACGCGACTGTTGTCTTCCTCATGTTCTGTCTGATTATCGGTGTAATTCACCTTGTATACGGTCTTTGCATCAACATCTACAACATGTGGAAACACGGCAGCAAGTTCGAGGCAATAGCTGAGAACGTCCCGATGATTCTCATCTTCCTCGGCTTCCTTCCTCTCATTGACAGCCAGATTTCCGGTGTGGCGCTTCGTCACTATGCCGTAGATCCCGCAGTCAAGCACAAGACCGTACAGGCGGTCTGCAGAGGATTTGTCGTATTCTTCGACAAATGCGGACAGCCGCTCATCTATGTTCTTGCGGCCGGAGCCGCTTTAACGGTTCTCGCTCCCGCACTCATCGCAATCAAGAACAGACAGAAATTCGGCAAAGTTGCAGGCGGCATCGGCGCAGGCCTTTACGCACTGTACAACGCGGCCTCGGGCGCACTCGGAGACATACTCTCGTATGCGCGTCTTCTGGCCCTCGGCCTTTGCACGGGCATCATTGCATCGGTTATCAACCAGCTTGCTTCAATGCCGGGCAATCCGATTCTCTTTGTTGTAATCTTCTTGTTCGGCCATGTTATAAACATAGCCATCAACCTGATCGGTACGTACGTACATACAAACCGACTTCAGTATGTTGAACTTTTTGCAAAATTCTACGAAGGTGGCGGAACACCGTTCACACCTTTGCAGGTTAAATCAAACTCATTCAAATTTAAGGAGGAAATTTAATTATGTTCCAGATAGTACAGGCATTTGGCGGAGACGCTTTAGCAATCTTAGGTGCTGCTCTTGCAGCTATTATCGCAGGTATGGGTTCAGCCAAGGGTGTTGGCACTGTTGGTGAAGCAGCTGCCGGCGTTGTTTCTGAAGATCCCGGTAAGTTCGGTAAGGTTCTTATTCTCCAGATCCTTCCCGGTACACAGGGCCTCTATGGTCTTCTTGCAGCCATCATGGTTATGGGTAAAGTAGGCGGCCTCGATCTCGCATCAGGCGCAATGCTCCTCTTTGCTTCTCTCCCGATCGCAATCGTAGGTTACTTCTCAGGTAAGAACCAGGGCCGTGTTGCAGCAGCTGGCTGCTCACTCGTTGCCAAGAAGCCCGAGCAGAGTGGTAAGGGTATCATCTTCGCCGCTATGGTTGAGACATACGCTATCCTTGCTCTCCTTATCTCCATCCTTCTCATCGGTAAGGTCGGCTAATTATAATCAGTTGACTTTTAACAATCGTTGATTAGGAGGTTTATTAATGGCAGGGTTAGATAAAATCATTGAAAGAATTGCACAAGACTCTGCTGCAAAATGTGACGGTATCATCTTCGACGCTCAGTCAGAAGCCGCGAGGATAAAGGATGCCGCTGCACAGATGGCCGATAATGACAAGGCGGCGACCATAGAAGCTGCCAACAAGGAAGCGAAAGCCCTTGTTGACATGGCTGAGTCGGGAGCCGAGCTCGAAGGCAAGAAACTTCTTCTTGCCACAAGAGTTGAAATCATTGAGAAGGCCATTGACGTAGCCTCCAAAAAATTGGGTTCAATGCCCGATGATGAGTATTTTGCAGCACTCTATGCTCTCGTAAAGAAATATGCGCAGAGCGGAGAGGGTACAATGCTTCTTTCAGAGAGAGACCTGGGACGTCTTCCCAAGGACTTTGAAAAGAAAATCAACGCCGACCTCGGAGCGGGCGACAAGATTGTCGTCTCCAAGGATCCGGCGAATATCTCTGACGGCTTTATTCTCGTTTACGGAGATATTGAAATCAACTGCAGCTTTGAGGCCCTCATTGAAGATTCAAGAGACGCCATCAAAGATGAACTTAACAGCATAATTTTTGCCTAAAACACATTATTGCAAAAGGAGGACGCGAGTATGAATCGCGAATATGATTACACTTATGCAGTAGCGCGTGTGAGGGCAAATGAGCTGTCACTTTTAAGTGCGGCCGACATAGAGTTATCTTGAGAATTACTTCGCAAAGACGTGGAACTTCCTCGTTGAGATCATGGGCGATATCCATGAACTTGATCTGCTCCTCGTAAAGAACGACATGCAGAATCTCAAAGCGGCACTTAAGAGTATTGTATCTCAGCATGACGCGAAAGATTTATACGTCCAGTCCACTGTGTATGACACACAGGAAATCGTAAAGGCAGTCGAAGAGCGTTCATTCAAAGATCTGCCGGACTTCATGCAGAAGCCCGCAGAGGAGGCATATGAAGTGCTTACCGCGACC
>CAMYWC010000082.1:0-4279 GCA_947302545.1 uncultured Clostridia bacterium
CCTCGCGGGAGTCCGCGGCGGAGGAATTCGCAAGGGCACACGGGGCTCAGGTACTCTATTTCACCTGAGTGAAGAAGCGGCCGCAAAAGGGGAAGGGAACTATGGCTAAAGTAGGAATGATATCTCTCGGCTGTCCGAAGAATCAGGTTGACGCGGAGCTTATGCTCGCGAAACTTCAGAGTGCCGGACACGAGATTAAAAGCGAAGTATATGACTGCGACGCGGTTATAATAAATACATGCGGCTTCATCGAGGACGCGAAGCGCGAGGCCATTGACAATATTCTCGAGATGATCGACTCGAAAGAGGCGGGCGAGATAAAGAAAATCATTGTCACGGGCTGCCTCGCCGAGCGCTACAGTGAGGATATCCTTGCCGAGATGCCCGAAATCGACGCCGTTGTAGGCATAGGCAACAACGGCAATATTGCCGACATTCTTGAACAGACTATGGAGTCTGAGACCCCCGTCATCGCCATCGGCGAAAAGGAGGCGCTTCCCCTCTGCGGGCAGCGTCTTCTGACCACGCCCGAATACTGGGCATACCTGAAGGTTGCAGACGGATGTTCCAACCGCTGCACATACTGTGCCATTCCCGGAATCCGCGGTCCGCAGAGGAGCCGTCCTCTTGAGGAGTGCGTCGAGGAAGCGCGGGCCCTGGCCGAAAACGGCGTGAAAGAACTAATTGTCATAGCTCAGGACACCACCCGCTACGGCGAGGACCTCTACGGCGAGCCTAAACTCGCCGAGCTGCTGACAGAGCTCTGCAAAATAGACGAACTTGTCTGGATACGCATTCTCTACTGCTATCCCGACAGGCTGACCGACGATGTCCTCGATGTCATGGCGAGGGAGGAGAAGGTGTGCAACTACATCGACCTGCCCCTTCAGCACTGCAACGGCGACATTTTGAAACGCATGAACAGGCACGGCGACAGGGAGTCGCTGACTGCTCTCATAAACCGCATTCGCGAGAAGATTCCGGATGTCTGTATCCGCACGACCTTCATGACCGGTTTCCCGGGTGAAACCGAGGAGAACTTCACGGAACTCGCCGAGTTTGTCAAGGAAATCGGGTTTGACCGCCTCGGCTGTTTTGCCTATTCCCCGGAGGAGGGAACGCCTGCGGCGGACTTCCCCGATCAGGTCGAACAGAGCGAAAAAATTCACCGCGGCGAGTTGATAATGGACTCCCAATATGGTATAGTTTTAGAACATAATAAGAAGTTGGTCGGAAAGACCCTGAAGGTTATCGTTGACGGATACGACCCGTATTCCGACGTCTATGAGGGACGCACCTTCCGTGACGCCCCCGAGATCGACGGAAAGATAAACTTCATCTCCGACAAGTCGTTCACACCGGGCACTTTTGTCGATGTAAAGGTCACCGATTTCAACGAATACGATCTGTTGGGAGAGGTTTGATGAATACCCCGAATATTCTTACGATCTCGCGCATGATAATAACGCCGGTTTTCCTGGCGGTATTTCTCATAGGCGCCATCCAGTATCACTACGCGATAGCGCTTGTAATATTTATAGTAGGCTCGCTGACTGACCTCTTTGACGGCAAGATAGCGAGAAAGAGAGGCATTGTCACAAACTTCGGCAAGTTTGCCGATCCGCTCGCGGACAAGATGCTGACCACAGCCGCCATACTCGGATTCGTAGCTGTTGACTACTGCAATATCTGGATTCTCTTTATCATCCTTTTCAGGGAGTTTGCGGTAAGTTCAATGAGGCTTGTAGCCGCCAGCGACGGCATAGTCATTCCCGCAAACATGTGGGGCAAGGTCAAGACGACCATCCAGATGGTAGCCAGCATAGTTATCATGCTCCTTCTCTCCGTACGTTTTGATTTCGGCGTCGAGTCTGTCGCGCCGGCAAGCCTTATTGTCGCGAATATCCTTCTCTGGCTCATGGCTGCGGCTACTGCCGTATCCGGCATAGTCTACGTCATACAGGGCACCAAGGTAATTGACTTTTCAAAATAAAAGACTATAATAGCCTTACATTTTAATAAAGCGCTGAACGGGAAGAGTAACGAAACAGATTGCGCAAGAGAAGAGGGGCCGTGGGCTGGAAGCCTCTCCCGCAGGAGTTTTGCGAAAGTGCGCCCGGGAGCTTACCACAGTAAATGAGTTATAAACCGGAGTGGAACCGCGGTTACCCCGCCTCCGTCGCCTTATGGCGGCAGAGGCGTTGTTTTTTTCTTTGGAGGGATTATATGAACCCTGTTTTCAAAATGATTGAATATCTTCGCGAGGATGTAAAATGCGTAAAGGAGCGCGATCCCGCAGCGCGCGGCACCCTTGAAGTGCTGCTTTTGTACCCGGGACTTCACGCTATCTGGGCGTACAGAATCGCGCATTATTTCCAGAACAGGCACAGGTACTTTATCGCCCGCGCCATCTCTCAGCGCGCTGCCCGTACAACGGGTATTGAAATTCATCCCGCCGCCCAAATTGGTCACCGATTCTTCATTGACCACGGACACGGGGTCGTAATAGGCGAGACCACTGAGATAGGCGATGACGTCACCATGTACCAGGGCGCCACTTTAGGCGGCACGGGTAAGGACAAGGGCAAACGTCATCCGACAATCGGCAACAATGTCATGATAGGAGCGGGCGCCAAGGTGCTCGGCCCCTTCAGGGTCGGCGACAACTCAAATGTCGCTGCCGGCGCGGTGGTGCTTGACGAGATTCCCGACAACTGCACCGCGGTAGGCGTGCCCGCCATAGTCGTAAGACGCGACGGTGTCCGCGTTGACAACCTTGACCAGATTCATATCCCGAACCCCGTAAAGCTTGAACTCGACAGCATAAGGCGTGAGATACAGGCTCTCGAGGATCGTCTGACAAAGGAGGGTGAGAAGTAATGAAAGTTTATTCCACGCTCACCAGAAGAAAAGAAGAACTTGAACCGATTACACCCGGCGAAGTCAAAATTTACGCCTGCGGACCTACGGTATATAACTACATCCATATAGGAAACGCCCGTCCGCTCTGTGTCTTTGACGTTCTCCGCCGCGACCTTGAGTACCGTGGATACAAAGTCACCTTTGTTCAGAACTTCACTGACATAGACGACAAGATAATCAAAAAGGCGAACGAGGAGGGCACTGATTACCTCACCGTTTCGAAGAAGTATATTGAGGAGTACTGGACAGACGCGCGCGGCATGAACATCCGCCCCGCCGACATCCATCCGAAGGCTACTGAAAACATTGACGAGATAATCGAAATAATCAGCACTCTTATCGAAGAAGGCCATGCCTACGCTGTTGAAAACGGCGATGTATACTTCTCAACCAAGACCTTCCCCGAGTACGGTAAACTCTCGCATCAGCCCCTTGAGGATCTTGAGGCGGGCGCCCGTATAAACATCGGCGAACTGAAGAAGGATCCCATGGACTTTGCGCTCTGGAAGGCCGCAAAGCCCGGTGAACCCTCCTGGGATTCGCCGTGGGGACAGGGCCGCCCGGGCTGGCACATAGAGTGCTCAGCCATGAACCGCCGCTTCCTCGGCAATACAATTGACATTCACTGCGGCGGACAGGACCTCATCTTCCCGCACCATGAGAATGAGATTGCCCAGTCAGAATGCTGCAACGGTGTTCCGTTCGCAAACTACTGGATGCACAACGGCTACATCAACGTAGATAACGTAAAGATGTCCAAGTCACTCGGAAACTTCTTCACCGTACGCGACGTCGCGGAGAAGTACGGCTACGAGCCCATCCGTTATCTCATGATCTCCTCGCATTACCGCAATCCGATAAACTACAGCGTAGATGTCATTGAGCAGTGCAAGGCTGCACTTCAGCGCCTTTACACCTGCCGCGACGCGCTCGACTTCGCCGCTGAGAACGCGAAAAGGGCGAACAATCCGGAGGACTTCGAGCTCAAGAAGAAACTCGATGCCCACCGCTCTGAGTTTATTGAGGCTATGGATGACGACCTCAACACCGCAGACGCCCTCGCCGCAATCTATGACCTCGTCCGCGATATAAATATCGCTCTCAAGGAGGGCGCATCCTCGAATATTATCGAGTATGCAAGCGAAGAATTTGACGAGCTCTGCGGCGTCCTGGGACTTGTCTACAACAGAAAGAAAGAGACCCTCGATCTCGACATCGAGAAACTTATAAACGAACGCAACGAGGCCCGTAAGAACAAGGATTTCGCCCTTGCCGACAAGATCCGCGATGATCTGAAAGCGCAGGGCATAATACTTGAGGATACGCCTCAGGGTGTAAAGTGGCACAAGGAGTAATT
>CAMYWC010000083.1:0-4249 GCA_947302545.1 uncultured Clostridia bacterium
GACCGGACTCTGCAGAAGCGGTGAGTATTTCGCTTATCAGTCCTACGGCATCACACCTGACATAGTCACGGTGGCCAAGGGACTCGGAGGCGGATTGCCGATAGGCGCCGTACTGCTCGGCGAGAAGGTACAGGATGTACTTGAACCCGGTGAGCACGGTTCCACCTTCGGCGGAAACCTCATCTCCTGCGCGGGCGCAATAAGCGTGCTCAGCCGTATGGATGAGACCTTACTCGCCGATGTAAAAAAGAAGAGCGAATATATAAAGAACAGATTTGAAGGAGCAGAGGGCGTGGAGTTCGTAGGCGGACTCGGTCTCATGCTCGGTATAAAGACGAAGAAACCTGCGAAGGAAGTCGTTGACAAGGCAATGCAGAACGGAGTTCTCTGCCTGACCGCAAAGGACAAGGTAAGGCTTCTGCCCGCGCTCAACATTCCGCAGGAACTGCTTGAAAAAGCGATAGATATACTGATTGACGCCTGCAAGGAGTAAGAGATGACCTTTAAGAACAGAGACTTTTTGAAACTTCTCGATTTCACATCTGAAGAGATACAGGCATTGCTTGACCTCGCTGCGACACTCAAAGCGGAGAAGAAGGCGGGAATACCGCACAAACTCTGCGAGGGTAAGAATATCGCCCTCATCTTTGAGAAGAACAGCACGCGTACGCGCTGCAGTTTTGAGGTCGCGGCAGCTGACCTCGGCATGCACCCGGTATTCCTGGACCCTTCAGCCTCACAGATAGGCAAGAAGGAGAGCATTGCCGACACCGCAAGGGTTCTCTCGAGGATGTTTGACGGCATTGAGTACCGCGGATTCGAGCAGGCGAGGGTGGAGACACTCGCAAAGTTTGCCGATGTTCCGGTATGGAACGGCCTGACAAACGAGTACCATCCCACACAGATTCTCGCAGACTTCCTCACAATTAAGGAGCATTTCGGGGAACTGAAGGGTAAGAAACTCGTCTATTTCGGCGATGCCCGCTACAACATGGGCAACTCCCTCATGGTCGGCTGCGCCAAGATGGGCATGCAGTTTGTAGCCTGTGCCCCGGCGGAATACTTCCCGAACGCAGAGCTGACTGAGGAGTGCAAAAAAAACGCCGCTGCCACAGGCGCGACGATAGAGTTTGAAACCGACCCGAAAAAGGCGGCAGTTGCCGCTGACATCTTCTACACGGATGTCTGGGTTTCGATGGGTGAGCCGGAAGGCGTATGGGAGAAGCGTATAAACGACCTGCTCCCGTACCGCGTGACGGCAGAGCTTGTCAGCATAGCCGGTCCGCAGGTACGCTTCATGCACTGCCTTCCGGCCTTCCACGACCTTGAGACCGAGGTCGGTCAGAAGATTCACGAGAAGTTCGGTCTTGACTGTATGGAGGTCGAGGACGCGGTTTTCGAAGGACCGCAGTCAATCGTCTTCGACGAGGCCGAAAACCGCATGCACACAATCAAGGCCGTCATGGCCGCGACACTTTCCGGTTGCATCGATTAATAAAAGAACGGACCCGAAACCGGGTCCGTTTTTTTATTCGAATATTTTGATGCAGCGCTCCAGCCAGGCGACATATGATTTCTCTCTGAGCACCGCTCCGTCGAGGACCATATAGTCGCCGAGTTCGCGCGTGCCTTTCTTCGGAGGAGTATTGTTAAACACCTTTTTCATTATTGCCGCGAGGTAGTCGTGCTTCTCTTTATGCTGAATATACTGGCTTTTAAGGAGTTTTAAAAACTCCTCATCTGACAGACTCTCCGAGTAGAATGTACGCAGGCGGAAGATATCCTTGTGCGTGCGTTCTATTGCCACGTCATCTTTAAGCCAGTCAAGAAACTCCTTCCTTCCGGCGGGGGTGATGGTGTAGAGCTTTTTCTCCATCTTCTCACCGCGGATGTCCGTGTCAAAACTGAGCATGCCTTCCTCGACGAGTTTCTTGAGCTCAGGGTAGATCTGGCTGTGCTCGGCATGCCAGAAACTGGTGAGAGCCCTGTCCTCGAAGGCTTTCTTTATGTCGTAACCCGTCATCGGCTCACGATTTACGAGGCCTAATATCGCATACTTTAAGTTACGCATGGCAACCTCCGTGTAAATTGTTGCTTAAATTATACAGTCTCGGCTTTTCCCGTACAAGGTGCAAATGTGACAAAATTAATATGTAAACATTTACATATTTGTCAATGGAAAATACATTGCCGTCGGTTTATTATTAAGATGTAGTATGTCGGACAAAACTGAATAGGAGGCTTTGAAATGAGTGTATTTTCACATCCGGTTCATCTGCCTGACCCTTCATTCACGGAAATCTGCACAGGCTGTGTGGAGTTTGAAGAGGACATTGAACATGCGGACTTAAAACCGGGAGAACGTAAATCATTTAAAGTTAAAGGCGGCTGCGTCAAAGGTAAAGTAAATGCCGGATTCGTACCTGTCGTATCAACCCTGTGGAAATCGGCTGATACGGCGGGTCAGGTTGCATACGAGAGCAAATTCGTGGTAAAGCCGGGAAAACTCCCGACGGTTTCGTGTGATGTATACGGCAATAACCCGAAGATGCTGCATCTTATCTGCAGCACGGGCTGGCCGAAGTATACATGGCTTGCCCATACGATAATCTTCATAAGAGTCGACAGCGTGGAGGGTAACAGAGTTACTTACACGGCCTGCAAAGTTGATTAGGGGGTGCGCTTCATGAAAACGAAACTTCTTTATTATACTGAATGTGCATGTCCCGCTGCCATGCATTTTACGGGTCTCAAAGGACTCGGCATGCAGGTTGTTATTCCGATCGAGGATGGCCCGTGCGAGGGTCCTGTCATAAACGGTGAAATCAGACCTCTCGGTGCTGACTGGAACACAATTCATTTTCTCGGCATTACATCTGATGTTCTTGCAAAGTATCAGATACACACTGATGACGGTGCGGTAATTGATCTGTTTACCGACGGGCGCATGGCGGTCAAATGGAAAGATTTGCCGAAGAATATTCTCGGGCTCAGACACTATCTTTCAGATTATCTCTATTTCAGGGAATTTCTGTATTTCCACACAAATGATGAGAGGTACAAGTGGCTTGAGACTGCGCCCTGCTTTGCGATGATTTCCATGAAATTCAGAATTAAGGGAGGAAAACTGTTTTTCCTTATTTCATATAAGGCCTATGCCATAGAGGAGATTTGACAATGGAACTTAAAATCAGACCTTTTACGACAAAGAGCGAAGAGGGAAATACCATACGCGGTATTATTGTTACTCCGAAAGAGTTTACGGGAAAGCTTCCCGCAATCGTTATGTCACATGAGTTCTGCGCAAATATGTGGACAACTTTCAGATATGCAAGAAAAGTCGTAAATGACGGATATGTCTGCTTCTGCTATGACTTTACGCGCTCCGGTTCAGGTATATCGGGCGGCAGCTCGGTCGGTATGAGTGCCGTACAGGAGTCGCGCGATGTCATCTCCGTCCTGCGCTACGCACAGTCCTGCGACTTCGTCGACAAGGACGACATCACGCTCTGGGGCTGCTCACAGGGCGGCATGGCGACCGCTCTCGCTGCGCCCGAAGTTGAGGACGATATAAAGAGAATAATACTCTATTATCCCGCACTCTCTATCTGCGACGATGCCCGCAAGGGTTCGATGATAACAGCACGTTTTGACCCTCAGAATCCTCCGGAGAAATTCTGGTGCGCAATCGTGCATGTCGCAAGTAATTACTGTACGGATGTCATTGATCTTGACCCGTATGAGCAGATCTGCAAATTTAAAAAGCCGGTGCTTTTGATTCACGGTACAAGAGACCACATAGTCAATGTTTCCTATTCAAGAGAGGCAGCGGAGAAATACCCGTGCTGCGAGTATCATGAATTCCCGGCTGAACACCTCTGGATTGGCGGCGGAGCCAGGAAGGCAGTCGCTTTCACACGTGAGTTTTTGAGAAATAATAAGTGAGGTAATTATGGCAAAATTCGTAACGGCGGCGCAGGCTGCCGAACTGATTGAGGACGGCGCGACTCTCGCCGTCGCCGGAATGGGACTTTCCGGCTGGGCGGAGGAGATTGCCTGCGCCATCCGCGACCGGTATAAAGAGACCGGTCATCCGAAAGGTATTAACTTGAAGCAGGCCTCAGCTCTCGGCGACTGGGGTCACGGCAACAAGTTTGTGGGCTGGGACCGCGTTAAACGCGACGAGCCCGATACCGAGCACGGCGCGCGTGGTGCGACACGCCTCGGCGAGGCCGGACCCGGCCTCGTC
>CAMYWC010000084.1:0-4182 GCA_947302545.1 uncultured Clostridia bacterium
GAGGTTTCGTTATGAATTATGAGGATGCAATCAATTACATAGAAGGCCGTGCCGTCTTCGGCTCGCGGCCCGGTTTCGAGCGCATAAATGCCCTGCTCGACGCACTCGGCCATCCTGAGAAAGGACAGAAATACGTGCACGTAGCCGGTACAAACGGCAAAGGTTCAGTCTGTACGGCGACGGCAAACATACTCACGGCAGCAGGATACAGGACCGGCCTTTTCACCTCTCCATTTGTATCTGACTTCCGTGAGAGAATACAAATCGATGGCGAATACATCGAAACAGACGCGCTCTGCAGACTCACCGAACGTGTAAAAGCGATAGTCGACGAACTCGACGCGGACGGCAATTCGCCCACCGAGTTTGAGGTCATAACCGCAATTGCCTTTCTCTACTATCTCGAGAAGCAGTGCGACACAGTGGTCCTCGAAGTCGGACTCGGCGGCCTGCTCGACTCCACAAACGTAATTGATACTCCTCTTGTCTCGGCAATTGTTTCCCTGTCATTCGACCATATGGGAGTTTTAGGCAACAGCATTGAGGAGATTGCCGCGCAGAAGGCCGGCATCATAAAAGAAGGTGGCATAACCGTCTCTGCCCCTCATCAGCCGGAAGCGGCCCTGAAAGTCCTTGAAAAGACCGTAGAGGAGAAACACAATGAATTCATTGTCGCGAATCCCGAAGAAATAGAAGTTCTCTACGAAGACATATTCGGAAAGGCGATTTCATACAGAGGCCTCAATATGACCCTGCCCCTTGTGGGCCCTCACCAGACCGACAATCTCTCTGTCACATTCGCAATTGTCAACGTCCTGAGAAGAAAGGGCTTTGAGATTCCGGACGAGGCCGTCTGCGCGGGTGTCGGAAAGACGACCCTTCCCGCGCGTACCGAAGTCCTCTCAAAAGACCCGCTCATCATCCTGGATGGCGGCCACAATGCCGACGGAGCAAGGGCATTGCAAAAAGTCCTTGAAAACTTTGTCCGTGAGGACAAGACTCTCGTCATCGGAGTCATGGCGGACAAGGAAGTCGATGAGGTCCTGGCGCAGCTCGCTCCCCTCGCAAAGCGCGTAGTTACGACAACTCCGTCCAACGGCAGAGCCATGGCGGCAGAGGATTTACAGGAGAGAGCGAAGGCATTTTGTGCCGAAATAGCCTCCGAACCGGATCCCTGTAAAGCATTTGACCTTGCCAGAAGCCTCTTAAAACCCGGCGAAGCCCTTATAGTATGCGGTTCTCTGTACCTCGCAGGTGATGTGAGAGAGCATATTATAGACTCATGCGGTTGACATAAATCCCATACGGGTTTATAATCTTCACATCTTCAGGGCGGGGTGCAATTCCCCACCGGCGGTTACAGTCCGCGCGCCGCAAGGCATGAACCGGTGAAATTCCGGTACCGACGGTTAAAGTCCGGATGAAAGAAGATTGTCAATGACAACCCGGCGCCCTGCATTTGCAGGGCGCTTATTTATTCCCGGAAGAAATAAAAAACGAAAGAAGCAAAGAAAATGAAAAACACAAGGAAAATCGTTTCAATCGGTGTAATGGCGGCTGTGGCTATGGTCCTCCAGTTTGTCGAGTTCTCCATCCCCATCATCCCCTCATTCATCAAACTCGATTTCTCGGACATCCCCGAGCTCATCATCGCCTTCGCATACGGCCCGCTCTCAGGCTGTATCGTAGCTCTTCTCAAGAACCTCATCCACATGCCTCTCTCGAGTTCGGCATTCATAGGTGAGCTCTCAAACTTCCTGCTCGCATGCTGCTTCGTAGTACCCGCAGGTCTCATCTACAAGAAGAACAAGACCAAGAAGGGTGCCCTCATAGGGTCCCTCGTCGGTGCCGTAGTCATGGGCATCTGCAGCTTCCCGCTCAACTACTTCCTCATCTATCCGCTGTACATGAACGTACTCGGTTTCCCGTATGAGGCAATAGTCGGCATGTATCAGGCAATTCTTCCGGCAGCTGACACTCTCGTAAAAGATCTTTTGATTTTCAACGTACCGTTCACCATCGTAAAAGGTCTCATCTGCGCTGCAGTGACATTCCTCATCTACAAACGTCTCTCCCCCATCCTCAAAAAGAGTTGACAACAGACCTTTTCAGTTATAGAATACTTACGAACTGAATATTACTTATCAAGAGTGACGTAAGGGACAGGCCCATTGACGTCCGGCAACCTGGGGAAACTTAAGGTGCCAATTCCTGCGGTGCAAACCGAAAGATAAGGTTTTTTAAAGCCCTTCGGTGCGCCGAAGGGCTCTTGTTTTGGAGGAAACCATGAATCATCTTTTTACATCTGAATCCGTCACAAAAGGTCATCCCGACAAAGTCTGTGACCAGATAAGTGACGCCATCCTCGACGCAATGCTCAGAGAGGACAAGACCGCGCGTGTCGCATGCGAGACAACCGCCTGCGCCAACAAGGTCATGATCATGGGTGAGATTACGACCACAGCCAAAGCTGACCTTGAAAAAATCGCCAGAGAGACCATACTCAGCATCGGCTACAACAAGGACGAATATGACTTCAACGGCGCAAACTGCGACATAGAAATCAATATCAACAAGCAGTCACCTGACATCGCCATGGGTGTTGACGCCTCCCTCGAAATCAAGGAAGGTGATAAGGACACATATAACTTAAACGGTGCAGGCGACCAGGGCATCATGTTCGGCTATGCCTGTGACGAGACACCGGAGCTCATGCCCCTGCCCATCTCTCTCGCCCACAAACTCGCAAAGCGCCTTCAGGACGTACGTGAGGACGGCACACTGCCCTACCTCCGTCCCGACGGCAAGACACAGGTCACGGTCGAATACGACGAGGATAACAACCCCGTGCGCGTTGAGGCAGTAGTCGTCTCCTCACAGCATGACGACAACATCCCCATTGAGAAGATAAGAAAAGACATAATCGACGAGGTAATAAAAGAGGTAATACCCGACAAATTCCTCGACGACAAAATTAAACTCTACATTAACCCGACAGGCCGTTTCGTAATCGGCGGCCCCGCCGGAGACTCCGGCCTCACGGGCCGCAAGATAATCGTCGACACCTACGGCGGCTACGCCCGTCACGGCGGCGGCTGTTTCTCCGGCAAGGACCCGACGAAGGTCGACCGCAGCGCGACATACGCCGCCCGCTGGGTTGCGAAGAACATCGTTGCCGCCGGCCTCGCCAGGCGCTGTGAGATTCAACTCTCATACGCCATAGGTGTCGCCCACCCCATCTCAATCTTTATCGAGACCTTCGGCACAGAGACGGTTGAGAACGCAAAGATAGTAAAAGCCGTAAAGAAGGTATTTGACCTCCGCCCGGCAGCCATCATAGACACACTCGACCTGAGAAGACCCATCTACAAGGACCTTGCCGCTCTCGGCCACATGGGACGTGAGGACCTTAATGTTCCCTGGGAGAAGACAGACAAGGTCGAGGCACTCAAGGAGGCAATATGAGACACGTCACATACGAAACCGAGGGCACCTGCTCCGTACTCATCGACTTCGACATAGACGACGACAACACCATCCACAACATCGAATACACGGGCGGCTGCGACGGCAATCTCAAAGCCATAAGCAAAGCAGTTGACGGCAAGACCGCAGACGAGATCTACGACCTCTTCCACGGCATAACCTGCGGCTGGAAACCCACCTCCTGCTCCGACCAGCTGGCAAATGCCGTAATGGAAGCAACAAAATAAAACAAAAAGGACTGACGATAAACGTCAGTCCTTTTCTTTTTTTACTGTATCCAAATAGAAAAAGGGCTCTGGGCCCTCCGCTATGCAGCAGTGGGTCGAACCCTTATCTACATTTAAAAGCACTTTGGCGGGTGTGCCCCCTTCCCGCATTTCTTTTGACCCAAAGGGTGCGTAGCAGCACAATCTCTACTTCAAAGTACCAAGACCACTATATCATAAATACTCACCAAAATCCATAATAGTTAGGTTGTTTTTTTACCGTTCAGTCAGCATGAACGGCATTATTTTAACCGTTCGTAAAAAGATAAAGACATTTGATACAAAAAGCCTTTTATTTGTTGATATTTCAAGTATAATTGCCTTGTCGTCGGTCACCCGCCTGACAAAGGAGGAGGTGATTGGAATAGAAAGCGTACTCGCTTTTTTGGTGGCCGTACTCGCAAATGTGTGTTCCCACATAATTTGCGAG
>CAMYWC010000085.1:0-4143 GCA_947302545.1 uncultured Clostridia bacterium
TGCCGAATTTGATGAAGCCGAAGTCAAATGTCCGTATTGCGGTTTTCTTTATGCCCCCGGCATGGAAAAGAAATACATGTCCGATCTTGAGGACAAGCGTCAGGCCCTCGACGTCGTAGACGACGAGGCGCGCGCCGACTATAAAAAAGAGGCGACGACGAGCGGCAAAAAGGCCCTTCGGGCCATAATCATCATCGCCGCGATAATCCTCGTAATCGTCGGCGCCGCTAAACTGCAGGAGTATCTGCTGTTCCATGAAAAGTACAGCGCGGAGGAGGAACTCCTCTGGCAGCAGGAGACATTCCCGATACTTGACAAGTACTTTGAGGAAGGGGATTACGATGCCTGCTTTGACATTCTCTATTCCGATGAGAACAGGGACCATCATATATGGGACTGGCAGCACTACGATGAGTTTACCAAGATACTTGATGAAGAATTTGAATCTGATACCGGAGGTGAGAAGGGATGAAGTGTCCTTACTGTAATAACAACTTAAACATTGAGGACAAATACTGTCCCTATTGCGGCAAAGAGAATAAATTTGCCAAAGAGCATCAGGAGTCAATGGAGCACTATGAGGCCGATTACACCGCGACGAAACAGGATGTAATCGCCGAGACAAAGCGCTTTCAGACCAAGACAATCCGCATAACAATCCTTGCGGTAATGGCCGCCATTGCCGCCGGTTTCTTCATTCTGGCCATGTCTGCGGACGACATAAGCTATTCCCGCAGGGAGAAGGCCGTAATTGCAAAATCGGCTCATCATAAGGCGGCAATCAATGCGCTTATGGAAGACCGCGACTACCTGGCCGTTAATGAGTATATGGACGCGAATCATATCAGTTATTCGGACGGATTTGATGAGTATTATGCAGTTGAGCAGGCCTCGAGTTACTACTCATATTTTTACGGAAATATTCTTCAGATTCTGTCCCGCAGACTTGATGATCAGGAAAAGACTTACTATGCTTCGGAAGAGGAACTCCTGACCGAAATCGGCAAGGATATCGCAAAAATAAATGAGGCCCGCGATCTCGGTGAATGGTATGAGGAAAAGGGCTGTTATACACCTGAGAAAACAGCTTATCTGGAAGATCTTCATAATCAGGTTGCAGTGCTTGTATCCGCTTATCTGAACGTTCCTTTGGAGGATGCCGCGCAGATATCCTCGATGTCTGAGGCGAGAATAATCGTATTGCTGGAGGAGAACTATAATGGCGAAAAAGAAGATTAATTTCAACTGGTTCACGGTGGCTGTTGCGGTCCTTGCCATTCTCATAGCCATACTCGCAATAGTTGCTTTTTCAAAGATATTCTCCGGCTACAGCGAGTATACCAACGGACCGGACACTATACTCAATGCCGTAAAGAGACATGATTACGATTCCGCCGTAGGATCTGCTCTGCATGACAGAGCACTCGGCAAGGACGGTGAGGACTACAAGGTACCTTACGCCGCTGTCGACTATCTGAACGCGGAGATTCTCTATGTCGCTTATGAGGCTGCAGATGATAATGCCAGAGCAGCCGATTGCAATGCAAAAATGGACACTGCCAGAAAAGATATGGGCGAGGTCGCAAAGACCATTTGCACGGATATAGATTCAATGCTTGACAATTAAAGGGGCCCCCAAGGCGAGTGAAGCGAGTCTTGGGGAAGGCGAAAAAACGGGCTGTTTAGCGGAGTAGCGGCCTTGGGCGATACGGAGAAAAAAAGCACGTTTTTGAGAAACGCCCGGGTGGGTGTATTAATAACTTTTAAAAAAGTGGTTGATTTTATACTTGAACTCAAGTATAATTTCGCCACTTGTTTTATTATTAAGCCGATTTTAGAACAGGAAATATTACTGAACGGAGTGAAAAGTCAATGGTAAACGTTAAGCCGACCAGTCTCGGCAGTACCACTCGAATGAACTTCGCAAAAATCAACGAGGTCATGGAAATGCCCAACCTCATTGAGGTGCAGAAGAACTCATACAAGTGGTTCCTCGACGTAGGTCTGAAGGAAGTCTTCAGAGACGTCGACGAGATTACTGATTACACCGGCAACCTGGTACTTGAGTTCATCGACTACAAACTCGATGAGACACCGAAGTACACGGTCAAGGAGTGTAAGGAAAGAGACACGACTTATGCCGCACCTCTCCGCGTAAAGGTACGACTTTACAACAAGGAGACAGGCGAGGTTAAGGAGTCAGACGTCTATATGGGCGATTTCCCTCTCATGACTGAGAGCGGCACATTCGTCATCAACGGTGCGGAGCGCGCAATTGTATCGCAGCTCGTCCGTTCCCCGGGCGTGTATTTCGACATGACCCACGACAAGACAGGTAAGGAGCTCTTCACCTCGACAGTCATCCCCAACCGCGGTGCATGGCTTGAGTATGAGTCAGACCAGAATGACCTGTTTTATGTCCGCATAGACAAAAACAGAAAACTCTACATCACCACTTTCATCCGCGCACTGGGCCTCGGCTCAAACCAGGAGATCCTCGATTTCTTCGGCGCAGATGAGAGGATTATGGCCACACTTGAGAAGGATTCCACAAAGAATGCGGCGGAAGCTCTCCTCGAAGTTTACAAGAAGCTTCGTCCCGGTGAGCCGCCCACGCTCGAGTCCGCGCAGGCACATCTTGACGGTCTCTTCTTTGATGCTCATCGCTATGACATATCAAGAGTAGGTCGCTATAAGTACAACAAGAAGCTCGCCATCTCCCACAGACTCGTGGGTCACAAACTTGCCGCTCCCGTCATCAACGAGGCGACAGGTGAAGTCCTTGCAGACGCAGGCGAGATAATCACGGCTGACAAGGCCTATGAGATTGAGCAGGCCGGTGTCATGCATGCCGTACTCGATGTCGAAGGTAAGGAAGTAAAGGTCGTTTCAAACGGCATGGTTGATCCTCTTCCGTACCTCTCAGGTCTCAAGATCACACAGGACGACCTCGAGGCAATTGCAATCAACGAGAAGGTACGCTACAGCATCCTCATGGAGATCCTCGAGGGCAAGCCGAAGAAGACGGCTGTTCTCAGTGCTCTCAAGGAGCGCTGCGACGACCTCATCCCGAAGCACATCATCATCGACGATATCTTCGCGTCCATCAACTATATGAATTGCCTCGCTTCAAACGTAGGCACGACAGATGATATCGACCACCTCGGCAACCGCCGTATCCGTTCAGTCGGCGAATTGCTTCAGAATCAGTTCAGAATCGGCTTCACACGTATGGAGCGAGTCATAAAAGAGCGTATGTCTCTTCAGGCTCAGGAACCCGAGAAGGCCACTCCTCAGGCGCTCATCAACATCAGACCCGTTGTTGCCGCCATCAAGGAGTTCTTCGGTTCATCTCCTCTTTCACAGTTTATGGACCAGACGAACCCTCTTGCGGAGCTCACTCACAAGAGACGTCTTTCGGCCCTCGGCCCCGGCGGTCTCTCACGTGACCGCGCAGGATTCGAAGTCCGTGACGTACACTACAGCCACTACGGCCGTATGTGCCCCATCGAGACTCCCGAAGGTCCGAACATCGGTCTTATTTCATATCTCGCAACCTTCGCGCGCATCAACAAGTACGGTTTCATTGAGGCACCGTTCCGCCGCGTCGACAAGAAGACCGGCCGCGTCCTTGACGAAGTTGTATACATGACAGCGGACGAAGAGGATGAGTACAGAGTCGCGCAGGCGAACGAGCCTCTCGATGACAAGGGTCACTTCCTTCGCGAGAAGGTCACAATCCGTTACAGAGACGGATTCGACGAAGTTGACCGCACCGTACCCGAGTTCATGGACGTATCCCCGAGAATGCTTGTTTCGGTAGCTACAGCCATGATTCCGTTCCTTGAGAACGACGACGCGAACCGTGCCCTCATGGGCTCGAACATGCAGCGTCAGGCGGTGCCGCTCATGAAGACGCAGGCGCCTTTCGTCGGCACCGGTATGGAATACAAGGCTGCTGTCGACTCCGGCGTCGTCGTACTTGCGAGAAACGCAGGTAAGGTTGTACATGTCGATGCAGACAGCATCGAGATCGAGCCCGAAAAGGGTCCGGTTGACAAGTACGAACTTATCAAGTTCATGCGCTCCAACCAGGGCACATGCGTAAACCAGCGTCCCATCGTCTCTCTCGGCCAGAAGGTC
>CAMYWC010000086.1:0-4139 GCA_947302545.1 uncultured Clostridia bacterium
CGTAAATGCTGAAATAGACATCGTCAGACAGCTCGGCGTTGACATTAAATGCGGCATTGAGGTCGGCAAGGACATCACGATTGCCGACCTGCGCAAGGAAGGCTACGAAGGCTTCTATGTCGCAATCGGCGCGCAGGGCGGAAGGAAGCTCGGTATCCCGGGCGAGGAGAATGATGGTGTCATCTCCGGCATAGACTTCCTCCGCGATTCTGCGCTTAAGAAGATCAAGAAGCTTGACGGCACTGTAGTCGTAATCGGCGGCGGCAACGTCGCGGTCGACGTTGCCCGTACAGCAGTCCGCTTCGGCGCCAAGAAGGTCGTCATGTACAGCCTTGAGCAGCGCGGCGAGATGCCGGCTGCCGATGACGAGCTCGCCGAAGCCGAGGCCGAAGGCATTGTAATAAACGGCGGCTGGGGTCCGAAGGAAATCAAGACAAACAAGGACGGCAAGGTCACAAGCATCGTATTCAAGAAGTGCACATCCGTCTTTGACGCAAATCATAAATTTGCTCCCAAGTATGATGAGGAAGACACCAAGACAGTCAAGTGTGACTATGTACTTGCCGCTATCGGTCAGTCCATTGTCTGGGGCGACCTCCTCAAGGGCGAGAATGTGGAACTCAACAGAAACAACACCGCCAAGGCGGACAAGTGGACATATCAGACGGCTCAGCCCGACATCTTTGTCGGCGGCGACGTCTACACAGGTCCCCGCTTCGCCATTGAGGCAATTGCCGCCGGTAAGGAAGCTGCTGAGTCCATCCACAGATATGTATGGAAGCACAGCCTCACAATCGGCCGTGTAAAGAGAGACAACTTCCACATGATAGACAAGGACAACCTTGTCATTAACTGCTACGACCACGCCGTAAGGCAGAAGCCGGGCACGGAGCCGACCAAGATCAAGTCGTTCTCCGACGAGCGTCTCACATTCACGGAAGAGCAGATGAAGGCGGAGACACAGCGCTGTCTCTCCTGCGGCGCCGCAAAGGTGGATCCGAAAATTTGCATAGGCTGCGGTATCTGTACTACTCGCTGCAAGTTTGACGCCATCCATCTCTCGAGAGAGAAGGACGCCTGGGGCGCAACATACGAGCAGCTCGTACCGTTCGTTCTTAAGGGCATGGGCAACCGTATAGTTGATCTCACGAAGAAAAAGGTCGGTAAAGACTGATGCATGAAATAAGTGCGCTCAACGAGGCCGTCAAGGTCGCGGAGCGGGTCGCAAAAGAAAACAATGTTGATAAAATAAAGATCCTGACACTTGAAGTGGGAGAGCTCACGGGTTTTCTTCCCGTCTTCTTTGAAAAGTATTTTTCAATGCTTGTCGAAGAAAACCCGCTCTTCTCCGAGTGTGAGCTTGTCATTGACAACGTGCGGGGCGAGGCGCTCTGTGATGAGTGCCATGCGCTTTACAACGTCATGAAAAACGAGGGCAAGTGCCCCAAATGCGGCTCACGCAACAAGACGATTCTCGGCGGACAGGACTTCAAGGTAAAAAACATCGGTTTTTAAGCAAAAAGGCAGCTGTGAAAACAGCTGCCTTTTGTTTTGAAACACTTGCTTTTATCTTCCTTGTTTGACATAATTAATTTGTATACGGGAGGACATAATATGGATCTTATACCCAGTTTCCAGGTTGACCACACAAAAATAAAACCGGGCATCTACGAGTCCCGGCTTGACAGAATAGGCGATGAATTTGCGACCACTTTCGATATCCGCATGAAATACCCGAATACCGAACCCGTAATTCATCCGAACGCCATGCACACCATAGAGCATATCATAGCTACATTTCTCAGAAATGACGAGGAGTGGAAGGACAGAATAATCTACTGGGGCCCCATGGGCTGCCTCACAGGCTCATACCTGATTGTCAAAGGCCACCCGACACCGCAGGAGATTTACCCGCTCATGCTCAGGGCCTTCGAATATCTGAAGGACTTTGAGGGCGAAGTGCCCGGTGCCACACCCGTAAACTGCGGCAACTACCTTCTCCATGACCTGCAGATGGCAAAGTGGGAAGGCGCTCAGTACTTAAAACGTCTTAAAGAGGAACCCTGCTTCGAATACCCAGTGACCGAGCGTCTCGAGACAGCGCAGGGAACCTTTTATGATTCGTAAAATACATTCAGGAGGTATATATTATGAAACTCAGCGCAAGAAATCAGCTTAAAGGTACAGTTACAAAGGTAACAGAGGGTGCCGTAAACGGCATAGTAGAGCTTGATATCGGCGGCGGCAATAAGGTTTCCGCCACAATCTCAATGGCCTCCATAAAGGACCTCGGTCTTGAGCCCGGCAAGAAGGCCTGCGCCATTATCAAGGCTACAGACGTAATCGTCGGAGTTCCCGAGGGTGCCGAATTTGCCGAGAATGCTTCAGGTACACCCGTTGCCAACAAGAATGCCCAGATGATTTAAGGAGAGTTTTTCTTAACGGCTTTCGAATCCACTCTCTATAATTGAAACGAAAAAAACGGAGATAACCAGACCGGTTATCTCTGTTTTTTGGTGGGAGAGAGTGGATTCGAACCACTGAAGTCGTAGACAACAGATTTACAGTCTGCCCCCTTTGGCCGCTCGGGAACTCTCCCATTTTATGAAACCTGCAACTTTTGTTGCAGGTTGTTTTTTCTGGAGCTGGTGAACGGACTCGAACCCCTGACCTGCTGATTACAAATCAGCTGCTCTACCAACTGAGCTACACCAGCACATAAAAAGTGCTTGATAAATATAGCATACTTTCAGTTGACCGTCAAGTTATTTTTTAGTATATTAAATCTGTTAAACAAGTATAAAAGGAGGTGACCGAAGTGGCAAATTACAAGCGCAAAAAGATAAAGCTGAACACGGGCAACAAGGATGCCGCGACCAGGAAAAGACAGCGCCGTTTTGTGGGTGTATTTCTTCTCCTGCTGATTATTGTCGCTTCGGCATCGGCCGTTACATATTTCAGGGAAAAGGCTGAAAACGAGAGGGCGGAGTACGCTGAGACCGACATAACACTGGTCGATGACAGCGACAAGAAGGAGTCCGTCAACATACTGTTCGTACCGGTATCCGCTGACGGCGAAGTACTGTACCTCTGCGTTTTCGGAATCAATACATCGTCCAGGTCATACACGGTCATGTGTCTGAACACTCCGCCGAACGCGGACTACCAAAAACCGCTTGAGCTTTTGCAGAGCGCCGAGGACACGTACGGCATAAAGCTCGACCGTTACGTCGTCATTACGCGTGACCAGTTCAAGGACTTTATGCAGGTCCTCGGCGGTTACGAGATAAACCTGAAGAACCGTATCGACTATGCCGGAAAGGACTTCACGCTCAACCTCCAGGCGGGCAAGCGCACCCTCTACGGTGACCTGTTCTTCAACTATCTCCGCTACACCGGCCTTTCCGGCTCTGAACGTGAGCGCGAGCAGCAGGCGAAGATAATCGTCGACTATATCCGCCAGCGTCTGACAAAGGAGACCGTGGACAACGGTGACGAGATTTTCTCGAGACTCGTAAACACCTGCACGACCAACATAAACATAACAGACTTCAACAAATATCAGTCCGTAATCAAAGCTTCTGTTGAGAAGAAATTGAAGATATCAGTAATAAAATTGGAGAACGATAAATGAAGGTAGTCAAAATCCTGGCCGTCGTACTGGCGGTGGTTTTGCTGGCGGGATTCGTCTGTATCATGTTCCTACCTATTGATACATTTGTGGCGAAGCGCTCCGCCGGCTTTAAGGGCTATGACGTGCCGACTTCCTATACGGACTCAATATATAGGTATTATTATAATAAACTGGGCGAGAAGGAGCAGGAGGCATACAGGCTGGTGTATGCCGCTTTGAGCGACGACTCGGCCAAGGACTTCCCGAAACAGGTGGTCATACCGAGCCTTTCCGACAAGGAACTTGAGGCGATGTATACCTCCCTCTCATATGATAACCCCGAACTCTTCTTCCTCGGCAATAAGTGCTCGATGACGAGGATAGGAAGTATCAATTACTTCGTCCCTCAGTATCTCATGAGCCATAAGGAATATGAGAAGAAGTGGTCGCAGGTTACGTCTGCCGCGCAGAAGCTGCTCGGCAGCATTCCGGGCACCGCGACCACGGAATATGCAAAAGAACTCTC